>CAMYKF010000554.1 GCA_947258905.1 uncultured Pirellulaceae bacterium
GCGAAGATGGCGGCCAGATCGCCGTCATAAAAAACGCGGGCTCCCTCATCGGAAATGGCTTGCAGCGTCCGATCAAGATTGGGGATTTGAAAATGCTGGCCCGCCACCAATGGCTGGTCGCCCTTGTAAAAGCAGGCCCGCGAGGCGTCTTGCTGATGCAGCAGGTTGGGGCCGGCCAGCGCTACCCAGCCCGCCATGGTTGTGCTGGCCGGGATCGGACGCGAGGCCAGTTCGAGCGCCGGAGCCACGATCTCCTTCCAGGGCAGACTGCCATGGCGTTGCCAGGTCAGTTCGGCCGCGGCCAAAACGCCGGGTACCGAGATACTGGCATACCCGGACATGACTTCGATACCGTCGCCATAAGGCAAAAAGACCTTGCGCCAGCGTTCGGATCCCGGTTCGGGCGTGCCACTCATGGTGGGCAAGGCGTCGGCACCTTCGATCAACTCCGCGTTCTGCCCGGGCATGTGCACCATGAAGAAACCGGCGCCTCCCAGCGAACACATCAGCACTTCGGAAACCGATGCGGCCAGCGCGGTGGCCACGGCAATATCGACCGCGTTGCCGCCCTGCCGCGCGATGCGCGCACCAGCGGCGGCGGTCAGATGCGAGTCAGCGGCTATGGCGGCACGGGTCAAACGGGGAAACCCAGCGGGAAATGTCAGCAGTGAAACAGTAGCCAGTGTCCGAAGCAGCCGGGTTTGGTTCAAGGTGCCGGAATTTTATTTTCACGGTTTCAGACACCCGACGCGAGCTACTGGTCACCCTGTTCGATTTTTTTCAGCATCTCCCGTGCGTTATCGCCCACCGCGCCGTCGGGATCCAGCTCGATGGCCCTGTTGTAAAGTTCAATTGCTTTTTCAATCCGGCCTGCTTTCCAGTTGGCTTCGGCCAGGCTGTCCCAGGTATTGGCCGATTCGGGATACAGCCGGTTATTGAGCTGGAACACGAACAACGCCGGCTCCAGTTGCCCGTCGTTGAGCAGGTTGTAACCCACTTCATACGGCTGGCAAGTACCATAGCTCCAATAGATATTATGGTTTCGTTCGATTGAAAAAACGAATAGGTGGGAAATTCGGTGGACTGGCTCAACTAACATCACCAGCTGTATTTCTGGCAAGTGGCGCGGGAAGGCAGCGTGTCGAGGGCGAGCGGACGCAGTATTGCGTTGACCGAAACCGGCCAGCTGGTGTATCGCTATGCCGATGAGATTTTCGGATTGGGCCGGGAGCTGTCTGATGTTCTTCACAACCGAACCGACGAACACCGGTCCCGACTGCTGGTGGGCGTTCAGGGAGCGATTCCCAAGCTGGTAGCTTACGAGTTGTTGCGACCGGCGCTGGAGTCAGGCGGCGAAGAGTACCAGGTCGTTTGTTTCGAGGGAAAGATACAGGAATTGCTGGGCGAATTGGCCCTGCATCGCCTCGATGTCGTGATTGCCGATCGCCCGCTTACGCCGGAAACGCATGTCCGTGCGTTCAATCACCTGCTGGGAAAATGTGGCGTTACCGTCTATGGCACGGCAGCATTGTCACGCAAGTACAAACGACGTTTTCCGCAATCGCTGGACGGGGCACCCATGCTGCTGCCAACCCAAAACACGTCCTTGCGACGACATCTTGAGCAGTGGTTTGAGGAGAATGAGATTCACCCGATGATTGCGCATGAATTTGAGGACAGTGCCGTGCTCAAGGTCTTTGGCCAGGCAGGGCACGGTCTGTTTGTGACGCCGTCGGCGATCGAGGAGGAGGTTTGCCGTCAGTATTCGGTCAAGGTCGTCGGCCGCATTCCCGAAGTAGTTGAAAGCTTTTATGCGATTTCGGTAGAACGGCGACTCAAGCATCCCGCAGTCGTCAGCATTTCGCGAGCAGCGCGGGAACAGCTGTTTGGCAGCAAGTAGATAAAACCTTGCTGCAAACGGAACGCAGATTTCCTCGTCGGTGCCACTGCTGGCTTGTCCAGCAGTGTTGACCCAACAAACGGCAAATTCTTCACTGCTAACAAGTTAGCAGTGGCACCCCCGTACCGCACCCCCGTACCGCACCGACGTGCAACACCACGAACTTGCGCTGGCGGATCGACTATTTCTGGTTGGCCGGTCTGCTGTGCGGCAAGCCATTGTCGTGCCGAGTGCTGAACGGGGGCGCATTTATCGACAACGCAGCCCATCCCGCCAGCTTTGCCCTCAGCGATCATCTGCCAGTGATGGCGACGATTGAAATCCGGGTCCGCACAAATGCCACACCCGCGCCGGATGACGCGGGTGCGAGAGGTCCTGGTTGCTTGATTGGTCGCGACTATTCCTCGTCGACCGGAAAGCCGCGCTTGCGGAGCAAGGCTCGAGTATCGACGTCACGGCCACGGAAACGACGAAAGCCTTCGGCCGGATCGATGGTATCACCGACGGAGAAGATGTTGTCGTACAGGCGCTTGGCGATGTCCTTGTCGTAGTACGTTCCCGCTTCCTCGAACACTTCGGCCGCGTCGGCAGTCAGGGCATCGGACCACAGGTAGCTGTAATACCCGGCGGAATAACTGTCGCTGGCAAAAATGTGACTGAAGTGCGGTGTGCGATGTCGCATCACAATTTCGTCAGGCATGCCCATTTCGGCCAACGTCTCCCGTTCGAATTTGTCAGGATCAATCGTGACGTTGCCGTCCAGATGCAGTTTCATGTCGATCAGGGCGCTGGCCAGATATTCAACTGTGGAAAAGCCCTGGTTAAACGTGGCAGCGTTTTCGATCTTGTCCAGCAACTCCTGCGGCATCGGCTCGCCGGTTTCATAATGCACGGCATATTTCTCGAGGATTTCCGGCGTCGACAGCCAGTGTTCATTCAGCTGCGAGGGGAACTCCACGTAATCGCGGGCCACTCGGGTGCCGGCCTGGGATGGATAATTGGCGTCACTGCACAAACCATGCAGGGCGTGCCCAAATTCGTGGAACATCGTCACCGCATCGTCCCACGAGATCAGCACCGGCTCGCCCGGTTTGCCTTTCACGAAATTGGAGTTGTTGGAAACGATCGGTGTAATCGGTTCGGCCATGTTTTCCTGGATGCGGTAGGCGTTCATCCAGGCACCGCTGCGTTTTCCGCGGCGGGCGTACGGATCGAAATACCACAAACCGACATGTTCGCCGTCACGGGTGACTTCCCAGACGCGGACATCCGGATGAAACACCGGCACGTTGGTGACCTGCTCGAATTCGAAGCCGTACAACTCACCAGCCGCCCACATCATGCCTTCACGCAGCTTTTCCATCTGCAGGTAGGGTTTGACTTTGCCGAAGTCGAGATCGTATTTGGCCTGGCGAACCTTTTCGGCGTAAAACCGGTAATCCCAGGGCTCGATGGTGATGTTGGCGCCTTCCTCATCGGCGATTTTCTGCATGTCGGTGACTTCCTCGTGCACACGGGCCACGGCCTTGGGCCAGACCTGCATCATCAGCTGCATGGTGGCGTCCGGTGTCTTGGCCATTTGCGGTTCCAGCCGCCAGTGAGCATGGGTTTCGTAACCCAGCAGTCTGGCTCGCTCGGCACGCAGTTTGAGAATCGCGCTGATGATCTCGTTGTTGTCGCGATCATCGCCGTTGTCGCCGCGGCTGTAATACGTGCGCCACACCTGTTCCCGCAGTTCGCGGTTGGTGGCGTTGGTCAGATACGGTTCCATGGACGAACGGGTGTTGTTGACCACCCACTTCGGCGCATCGTCGCCGGTCAAATCGTTTTCCCCGGCGTACTGCCGCGCCGCTTCGGCCAGCGAATCGACGAAGCTTTGTGGCAGCCCGTCCAGCCCTGATTCATCAGGGATGATTGTGACCAGTCCCTCGTCGGCCAGCACGTTCTGGCTGAAATTGGTAAACAGTCCGGCCAGCGTGGCGTTGATTTCCGACAGCCGCGCCTTTTCCTCGGCACCGAGTTTGGCACCCTGCCGTACAAAGTTTCGGTAATGATCCTCGACCAGTCGCTGCTGGGCCGTGTCGAGTTTCTTCATTTCCTCGCTTTCGTAAACGGTCGCCACGCGTTCGAACAATTCTGCGTTCTGCATGATCGAGTCGTTGTGCTTGGAAAGCTGTGGTGCCACTGCCCGTTCAATGTCAGGGATGCTACCGACATTCAGGTTGGACGAATGCACACCGAACAAGGTCCCCAGTCGATCCAGCGCGCGGCCGGCCTGTTCCAGAGCCACAATGGTGTTTTCAAAGGTAGGTGGCTTGGGATTGTTGGCGATTTCCTCAATCTCGGCATTGTGCATCTTGAAGGCGATATCAAATGCCGGGAGGAACTCTTCCGGCTTGACTGATTTCCACGGCGGCACGCCACCCCAGGGCCCATCCCAGGGATCGATCAGTACGTGGGTATGCACGTTGGCCTCGCTTGCTTTGGCTGCGGTTTCAACTTGTCCATCGATCGTGCGGGCCGGCGCGCAGCTGAGGGCGACCAGGGCGATCGAAAGGCAGATCAGGTTGGTTCGGGTCATGGGTTTATCCGTTCAATCAGGGCTGTTGGGTTTTTGCCTACCGCAATTCTAGAGTGACCGGGCCCGCCAACGGAAGATATGCAGGCACGATTCGCCGCTGTTTATGACGCGAAAATCAGCGGGACACTGTCGGCTTGCCACTGCCAGCGGACCCGCTCGCATGGTTGCGGATTTGCTCGATCGAGCGGCTGTGGCTGTCACGCGTAATCGGGTACCGCCAGGCGAACGGAAGGGAAATCAGCAACAGTGTAATCGTGCCCGGTCCGATAATCATGCGCATGGTCTGCAGTGCCGAATCGGGCTGTTGCGGAAACTGTTCCTGCGGTCCCGGCGTGACATAACCTCCCAGCGCAAGGGCCTGGCCGATTCCCCACAAGGCCAGCCCCGTGCCCAGTTTTTGAAAGAAAGCAGCAAACGCGTAATAGGCACCTTCGCGGCGTTCGCTGGTGTGTTGCTGTTCATTTTCAATCACATCGGGCAGCATCGACCACGGAATCACGGCCGCTGTGGCAATGCCCGGTCCACACAGGAAGGCGCACAGGTAGGCCACCGACAACGCCGTACGCGGCAGGGCAAAGAAAGCGATCAGCACGGCGCACCAAAAGCCGATCCCGATCAAAAACGCCCGCGGTTTGTCCAACCGGTGCGCCGCCGCAACCACCAACGGCACGCTGAGTACCGCCGAGCCCTGCGCGACCAGCACAAAATAGTTGGCCTGATCAGGCACCTGAAGGTAGTAGCTGGCGTAGTAAATCAGCATGGCCGCAATGACGCAGGTGGCTGTCCAACTGGCCAGATACATCAAGGTCAGCATGACGAACGCGCGGTTGGACCACGTGGTTTGCAGGGCCTCACGCAGCGACATACGGCTGACTTCATCGCTGTTGTCGGCCTCGGCCGCCACACGCATGACAATCCATGGCGGTATCATCGCCAGCGTCCCCAGCGTGATGCCGATCACGGCAAACCGCGTACGTTCGTCGGCAATGAACTCGGCCAGCAACGTGGCGAAGATGATGGCCGCCAGCGTTCCGCCCATGTTGAAGATCATGCGAAAACCGTTCAGGCTGCTTCGTTCGTCATAGTCGAACGTCATCGAGGGGGTCAGCGCATTGAACCCCACATGCACGATCGTAAACGCGGTATCGAAAGCGATGATGATCAGCGTGTAATAAATGGCCAATCGCCAGGGACTGCCTGGCGGCACGATCCAGCAGAGTGCAAAAAAGACGCCCAGCGGTATGCTGCCGTAAGCCAGCAGGACGCGTCGCCGACCCAGACGCGAACGGATCCGATCGGAAATCAGGCCCACCAGCGGATCATTCACGGCATCCCACATGCGGGTAATGCCCAGAATCCATCCGACGGTTGAAGGGTCCAGCCGCGCGACATCCGTCAGAAAATACAGCTGGAAAAACGTCTGGATAGCCAGGGTCAGACTACTGCTCAGATCGCCGGTGCTGAACAGCAGTTTGGTTTTTAGCGAAAGCGGTTCCGCGTGCAGGAGCGGCGGGGAACTCTTCATTCCGGTCCGCGCAGAATCAGCACGGGGCAGCTGGAATAACGCAACACGCGTTCAGCCACCGAGCCCAGCAGGAAACGACTCAGGCCAGTGCGGCCGTGCGAGGGCATCACGATCATGTCCGCCTTGATTTCCTTTGCGAATTCGGCGACTTCCTCGCCGGGGTCGCCGATACGGCACTGCAGATGCAGCTTCCCGTACTTGTCCTGCTCGAACGTTGTTTCCAGGCGTTTTTTGGCCAGCTCAAACCGCTCGTTGTCAAAGTTCGGAGGCATCGGCACGGTAGCGCCGTAGGAAACGATCACCGGAGTCGGTTCCAGCACATTCAGCAAATGGATGTTGGTGGAAGGCTCGCCCCAGCTGACGACCTTGCCAACCGCTTCGATGGACGGCTCGGAAAAGTCGCAGGGCACGACAATCGTCTTGTTCTCAAAGTATTCCATAGTGCTGATTCAACTTTTAATGGGTAACACGATGACGGGCTTGCCACAGCCGCGAAGGACCTTTTCGGCAGTGGAGCCAAACAACAAAGATTCGGGCAGGTTCCGCGTGCCAAACTTGCTCATCACGATGGCGTCGACCGCGAATTCCTCGGCCTTGCGGGTAATCTCGAAAAACGGCTCGCCTTCGCAGACCAGCGTATCCACGCGAACCGTTCCCCCGTCGTCGGCCGCTTCGGTGTAACGCTCCAGTCTGGCCAGCGCGTTCTTTTTCAGCGACTCGTACACTTCTTCGTGATCGCCGGTTCCCAGCTCCACCAGTTGATTCACCAGGTCCGGATCGATGGCGTGCATCACCATGATTTCCGAATCATCGCCGTCGACCAGCCGGGAGGCGTACTCAAACGCGTACCAGGCGTTCTCCGAAAAATCCGTCGGTACCAGCAGGCTGTTGAAGGTGATACGACCAGGGCCGTTCATGCAGTGCCTTTCGTTATGTCTTGTTGTCCAGCTCTTCCTCGACCGCGGCGATAATCAACCGGGTCTTGAGGGCCACATCGGGAATGACCGAAATGCTGTCGATCCCGGCCTCGACCAGGAACTTGGTGAACTCCGGAAAATCACTGGGTGCCTGGCCGCAGATCCCGACGCGGGAGCCCTTTTCGCGCGCGTCCGCGATCACCTGTTTTACCAAACTCTTGACGGCCGGGTTGCGTTCATCGAACAAATGCGAAACCAGTTCGGAATCGCGGTCAATGCCCAGCGTCAGTTGCGTGAGATCATTGGAACCGATGGAGAACCCGTCAAACAGGTCGGCAAAGTCGCTGGCCAGGATGACATTCGACGGGATTTCGCACATCACGTAAATCTCCAGACCTTTGTCGCCGCGGACCAGTCCATGTTTCTCCATTTCCGCGATGACGCGTTGACCTTCTTCCGGTGTGCGGCAAAACGGGATCATCAACTTGACATTGTTCAGGCCCATCTCGTCGCGGACCTTCTTCATGGCCCGGCATTCCAATCCAAATCCGTCCCGATATTTCGGATCGTAGTAACGTGATGCGCCACGGAACCCGATCATGGGGTTTTCCTCGTCGGGCTCAAACGGAGCACCGCCAACCAGTCCGGCATATTCGTTGGACTTGAAATCGCTCATGCGCACAATCACATCACGCGGATAGAACGCAGCGCCAATCATGGCGATTCCCTGAGCCAGCCGGTCGATGAAGAACTGCACACGATCGTCGTAACCGGCGGTGATCGAGTTGATTTGCTGTTGCAGCGGCTCGTCAAGTTCATCGAAGTTCAGCAGCGCCAGCGGATGCACTTGCACAAAATTGGTGATCGTAAACTCCATGCGGGCCAGTCCTACGCCATCGACCGGCAGTGACGCCAGGCCAAAGGCCATTTTGGGATTGGCGAGGTTGACCATCAGCCGGGTTCGAGAATCCGGAATGGTTTCGAGATCAATGCGTTCGACGTCGAAGGGCAGCAGGCTCTCGTAAACACGACCGGTTTCGCCTTCGGCACAACAGACCGTGACCGGCTGGCCCTGTTTCAGCACTTCCGTGGCATCGTCGGTCCCCACAATCGCCGGCAGTCCCAGTTCGCGTGCGACAATGGCGGCGTGACAGGTGCGTCCGCCGTGGTTGGTGATGATGGCTGAGGCTTTCTTCATCACCGGTTCCCAGTCCGGGTCGGTCTTTTCGGCGACCAGTACTTCGCCTTCCTGAAAATTGGAAAGCTGCGTGAGGTCGCGAATCAGATGCACGTTGCCGCAGGCGATTTTTTGGCCGATCGCGTTGCCGCTGGTCAGCGCCTTGCCACCGGTTTGCTGCAAACGGTAGCGCTCGATCTGACGGGAGACTTTTTGTGACTGGACCGTTTCCGGCCGGGCCTGCAACACAAACAGCTCGCCGGTCTGCCCGTCCTTGCCCCATTCGATGTCCATGGGCACGGGGCGACCCTTCTTGCCACTGTAATGCTCCTCGATGGCGACCGCCCAGCGCGCCAGTTGCAGGATGTCGTCGTCGTTGAGTGCAAACGAGTTGCGTTCTTTTTTCGAAACAGGCACATTGCGTGTCGATTTGCTGCCGCCCGACGCGTAGACCATTTTGAATTGCTTGGTGCCGATCGTCTTTTGCAGGATGGGACGAAATCCCTCCTTCAACGTCGGCTTGAACACACAATACTCATCCGGATTGACGGTTCCCTTGACGACGTTTTCGCCCAGGCCCCAGGAAGCGTTAATGAGCACTGCGTCGGCAAATCCCGTTTCGGTGTCGATCGTGAACATGACTCCCGCCGATCCGACATCGGAACGCACCATGTGCTGTACGCCGATGGATAGCGCCACGTCGAAGTGGTCAAAGCCCTGGTGAATGCGATAGGAGATTGCGCGGTCGGTAAACAGCGAAGCAAAGCATTGCTGGCAAGCCATCAGCAACGGCTTTTTGCCCACCACGTTGAGAAACGTTTCCTGCTGGCCCGCAAAGCTGGCTTCGGGCAGGTCTTCGGCTGTGGCGCTGCTGCGCACGGCAACCGGAGCCGTCCGATTCAACTGCTCGCACAGCTGTTGATAACCATCCAGAATGGCCTGCTCCAGTTCCGCGGGAATCGGCGTTTCCAGAATGGCGTGCCGGATCGCCAGGCCCCGCTGCTGCAGTTGTTCGACGTCTTCGTCATCCAGACCGGTCAGTAACACACGTATTTTCTCGTCCAGCCCGGTGGACTGAAAGTAAAAGCGGAAGGCGTCCGCGGTGGTAGCGAAACCATCAGGCACCTGAATGCCCTGATCGCGCAGCTCGCGAATCATCTCGCCCAGCGACGCATTCTTGCCTCCGACGACCGGGACATCCTCGATAGACAGCTGATCAAATCGCCGCACGAAATCGGCGGCCTTCGCGGTAGTGGTTGACACCGTTTCCTCCATTGTTTGGCTCGGGGTTCGGAGGCGAGCACCGCAATCGACGTGCCACCAAAGAATGTTTGCGGTAATCGGCAATCTACGGAGGTTCGGGTTCCGGCCGGCGGAAAAACGAGCGATCCCGCACAGCCACAAAAAAAGCCGCGTCGAAATGAACCGACGCGGCCTGTTTACCTGCTATCAGTCGATTAGAACTGAACTCCGAATTTCTGGGTGAAGTTCTGCCGGACGTTACGACGCTCGGCGGAGATCTGGCTGAAGATCTCGTTGACCGAAACGATCGCTTCACCCTTGGCGTTTTGGCGAACGGCACTACGCAGACGCGAACCATCACCACCTGTACGGCGACGGTGATATCCGGAAGCTCCGCCGTACCAGCCATATCGGTTGTAGGAGCGACCCCAGCCGCCGCGGCCTCCTGAACCACCACTGCGGGCGCCAGCGGCAATCAGGTTGCGGTTCTTTTCCTGGGCCGACTCGTTCGTCTGGATCAGCAGCATGGACGCGTCACGGAACGACTGCGAGACGAAGTCACCGTAGTCGATCATTTGCGGATCGACATTGAGCGTGCCCAGTTCGTCCAGCTTGTCGGCGTACCGCTTCAGCCAGTTGGAATTACGCGTGTAGGCCTGACCCGCCGACATTCGCGGTTGCAGCTGATCGACCAGGGAATTGACGGTGTCAAAATATTTTTTCGTGACGGTGACGGGATCGTCGTAACCGGAGCCTTCCATTTCATCGGTCGAGGCATACTGGGTTGATTCATGCGACCCGGCATCAACAATGCTGAGGACTTTCTGGAAGCTTTGACGGGACATGTCGCCAGCCAGCTTGAGCTGATGTGCATCGGAATCGATGGCCCAGGTATCGAACTCATCCAGGTGCAAACCTGCTCGATTAAAGATCGCAGTTGCCAGTTCCTTGGCCACAGGCTTGAGAGAGCTGATGTCTTCGTTGAACTCGATCTTGACCGCGCCATAGATTCCGTCGCGGACGGTAATCCCCAGTGTGAGGCCTTTAACGGAAGCCACCATTTTGGAAACGTCGGCCGCATTCAGGGAGTTTTCCCTGACGACTTCGCTGTCCCGAATCCGGTCCATGACGCGGGAACGGCTCACGGAATGTTCCAGATTGAAAGCGACAATGACTTCCGTTCCCAACTCATCAGCATAACCGAGGCCCTGTTCCAGATAATCGCGGATACGCGGCTCGCTACCGGCTTTCATCCCACCCAGCCATTGCGTGAACGATTGCCGAATGGCCGGTCGCAGGCTGCCGACCAGATTGTCGTCGATCCGCACGATATAACGGTCGTTGTTGGTTTCGACCACCTGGAAACCCTGCACATCGTCGACGGAACCGTCGGTGATCTGGCGGATGATATCGATCGGTGGGACCTTGTCCATCGTGACCAGCACGTTGGTTTGACGAGGATGAAACGCATCCCAGTCCATCACGGCTCCCAGCAAAACGTGCTTGGAGCCTTCAGGAACGAAAATCAGACCCGAAGCCAGCTTGCCGGCATGATTGTCATTCCAGCCCTCCTTGCCGGCGATCGCACTGTTGACAATGCGTTCCACGTTCACGGACATGATCGCATTGATCCCGTTCGGCATCTTCTTGGCCATTTCCATCATCGTCATTTCCTGAGCGGAAATGCGTGCGTCGGGCGTCAGGCAAATTGCCCCGGTGATGATTGCCGCCAGCAGCAATCGGGTAAGGGCACGTGTCATCGAATCTCTCCTGTATTGGGATTGTGTTGTGGAGGTGACGGTTAGCGCCACCGCGAGGATTTTGTATGAGATTGGTTGTCGGGTATGTCGTCTGGAATACCCGATGCGCACTTGTTCCGGGGCCGCTGGACGGCGCAGTGCACTTGACAGGTATTGTAACTGGACAAGTCGCTTCGGGACACAAAGCGGCCGGCAAAAATCGCCAATTTCGTCCAATTCGCCCGACTGTACGGCCTGGAAACGTGCTCTCTGCATCGCCCGCTCGAGCGGCGTTTGTTGAGCCTGCGGCGGTGTGGTGCCATAATATGGAGAAGACCAAACAGAAGCCACGGCCTATTCTGTCCAGATCTGTCCAGATGGCTGTCCAGATGGCTGTCCAGATGGCCTGTCCAGATGGCCGTCGCTAGTCGTCTTTGTTTTGCACCCGGGAACCTGAATGTCCAACAAACTCACACAGCTGGCAGTCTTTTGCATGATGCTCGTGCCAGTGCAATTGCCGGCGCAGGATGCGGTAACCGATGAAGATGAAAAGGCGATCGAACAAGCGATTGTTGGCTATGTCACTGCCATGAATCAGGGCGATGCGGCGGGCGCCGCCGGCCACTGGAGCGATACCGGCGTGTGGATCGATCCGTGGGGCGAGGAGATCGTGGGCGCGGAGGCCATCCAGCGACACCTGACAACCATGTTCGCAAACGGCAATATACCGCAAATCGAATTGCTGGATGTCAACGTCAGGTTCATCGCTCCGAACGTGGCCACCGAGGAAGGCAATGTAGTTATCAGTCGTACGGGCGAAGTGCCCCGCAAAACCACTTATATCTCCGTGCACGTCAAAACCGACAAGGGTTGGAAACTGGATAGCGTGCGCGAGACCGTCAAACCCGAATTGTCCAATTACGGGTATCTGCAGGAACTGGAGTGGATGATCGGAGAGTGGGTCGATAAGGAGGGTGACGTCACCGTCGAAACCACTTGCGAGTGGACGAAAAACCAAAACTACATGTTGCGAACTTTTCGGGTCATCAATGGCGATGCGGTGGAAATGGAAGGGACCCAGATCGTCGGCTGGGATGCTAAACAACAGCAAATTCGCTCGTGGGTTTTTGATTCCGATGGCGGCTTTGGTCACGGCACCTGGAAACGCGACGGATCGGCCTGGATGGTCGATTCCACATTCCAGACTGCCGACGGACTGCAGGGCAGCAAGGTCGGTCACTTTACATTCATCAACAAGGATACCTTCACCTACGCCGCAACCGACCAAATGCTGGACGGCGAAACCCTGCCGGATGTCGGACCGTTTACAATTTCCCGAAAGTCCCAAACCAACGAACAGGAACAGTGATGTCGATGCAGCGAATAATGTTGTTACTGGCCATAATCGGAACGATTGGCCTGTTGAACTGTGAATCGGCCGAGGCCCAGTACTCGGCGGGATTTGGCGGAGCGCAAATGGCTGATTCCCCGGGATCCCGAGCCGCCAGCCGCACGCCGTCGATGAGCGG
>CAMYKF010000555.1 GCA_947258905.1 uncultured Pirellulaceae bacterium
CGAGGACGCGGACTCTGGTAAGGATCGCGGGCGCCCGGGGTCGTAAACCCGAATTCCTGCTTCAATTGCCGTTTGACAGGAACGATTGTCGCCGCATCTATGCCCATAGGAAGCTTGAAATGCAGGCCCGGCGGAACGTCCTTGAGATATTTGCCGAAACGTTGCAGGACGGCGACGGAGTCGCTCGGCACCGTGTAGTAGGCCGACCATGCGCCCATGACGGCGAGAATGAGGGCGGCAAGGATAAATACTCCGCGCGGGCCACTGCTTGGCATGGCCTGTTTGAGCCGGTCCTGGCCGTGGCGGATCAGATCCTCAAGCTCGGCGCCGGGCCTGCTTTGACCGCCGCCGTTACCGTTTTGCGATGCCATTTTAGCTATCCTTTTCCTGTGTGCGCTGGTGATCAGGCCCGGTGTCTTCACACTGTTCCGCCTGAAAAGGCGGCGCGTCGAATTCTTCGATAATGTCTTTCGCGGTCACCCGAACCTGATATCGGGCGTCGTCCTGGATGCGACTGCACCGGTCCGGAACCGGGTCTGTCGAAACCGGTCAATGCCGCCAATTGGAAACCGGTGGCAAGGTACCGGTGAGGTCGACATGGGCGGCATCGCCCGGTGACTGAAATTGTTTTTCCGAGAACCGGAAGCTGAGGTTTTGTCCGTCGTCGGTCTGCAGTCGAAGATCGTTGCGTCCGAAAAGTTTTTTCAGCGTCTCCAGAGCAACGCGCATTTCACCGCTGCCGCTCAGCTGACCGGATTTGGAGACAAAGCCATCGAATTCGTCCACGGAAACAGCAGCAAGCCTAACCTCTAAGTTCGTCCGCCCAATAGCGCGATCCAGGACGCGGGTCAGGGGGCTTGAATCGATTGGATGTAGTAGACAAGCTCCAACACCCGTTTGCGAACCACGAAGTCGTTCATGGGGCCAGGGCCTAACCGCGTCATCGACTGCGCCATGTACCGATCACCCCAGACCGGCATTTTGCGCTCACCGTGAGCGGCAACCGCCTTCCGACCGTCAACAACTTCGAACACCCTCTCGAGAGGGAAGACGCCTTTATTGTTCTTGCTGAGCTGGGTCAAGTCGCCGGGATTGACGCCACGAAAGATCCTGGTGAGAAAGCCCGCGCCCCGACCGTCTTCCCCGTGGCACGATGCGCAGGAATTGCGAAATTCATCGGTGCTCGCCACGAAGCGCTCTTGACCGTCCTGGGCGTATGCTCCGGCTTGGACGAGAGCCAGAATGGCTGCAAGCGCCATCGTGCGAAGTGGAAACTGAAACATGTGACCTTACCTAACTGACGCCGATAGTTGCGACCTGACAGCGGTACCGGAAGAGACCGCTAATAGCCTGAACAAGCTACAGGCTGAAAACTTGATCCGCCTTGATACAAATCAACCTGAGATTAGGCTGCCCATCGCATTCCTGTGTAACTGAGATCCCGGCCTAGCCCGACGAACTGGTCGCGCGGATCTTATCGGCGAGCGCCCTCGGAAGGTTGCAATGAAATCAAAGAACTATCTTAACTACTGCTATGGTTGGACTTGTCCCGTCATAATTCGAGGTCGGTTGCTCGTTTAAACTGCTTTTCGTTCGAATTGGATTGTTCTTTTCCCTCCTAATGTTAAGTAGCGGCTGCGGCGATTGTAGAAGCCATTGATGTGTTGAAAGACCGCGGCTTCGGCTTGGTGTCTCATGTGCCATATTCGGCGGGGGCAAGACGGAAGTTGCCCAGACTGAGCAGCAGGAGGCCCGCACAGACGCAGCAGTGGCATGATTGCGTTTGCGGTCAAAATTGGGGAATGCCGCAACCGATGGCTAATCCCTGGACCCGTCGGATCTGTGGGTCTCCTTTTGATCGGATCAATATTGGCAACGCCCCGTCCGTGCGCAGCAACTCCGAGCTTCGCCTCCAGTGAATGCGAGGCCTCGTGCAGGCTATCTACCTCCTGGGCAGATACCTCAACCATGGTCGCGGAGATTGAGTGCTTTGCTGCAGCAGCCCTGTCTGGGAAACGCAAAAGCCCCATCTTGCGACCGGGGGAAGTCAGCAAGACGGGGCTAATTTCCGCATAAAAACGGCAGATCTCTCGACCATTTCAATGCGTGTAATATATCACATAGGTATCAAGGGGCTTGATTTCCAATCCCAATAACAAGCGACGCCAGCCGCCGCGAATTGGACGTCCGTACCGCAAGCGATCGCTATATGCGGACATTGCCGCTTGAATATTGGCGAAGCGCTGGATAGCGGATGTACAGGCATGGCACCGCATAGCTCCCGAATGGGCCAACAGGATTTTGGGATATCAAAATACGGTTCATCTCGCGCAATGTTTCGGGAATTTCCACACCACCCTGCTCATATGGCGAGAGGTCGACTATTTTCAACGGAAAATGGTAATCTTTCATTTGGCCACTTTTTCAGTGCGACTGCAAAACC
>CAMYKF010000556.1 GCA_947258905.1 uncultured Pirellulaceae bacterium
TCGCCCACATTGGTGGGGGCATTGGCATCGTACAGCCCGTAGGAGCCAGAAAATGCAAAGTGACCATAGCCGCGGCCGTTGGAGCACTCGTCCCACCAGAATGTGCGTGCAATGCGGCCTGCAAACTCAGGTTGGTAGTGGTCGCCGATGTAATCGCCGCCAATGGCCTGGGTGAGTTGCTGATTAAACACACCATAACGCCAGTTCCAGCCCAGATCCTCCGTATAGCCATTACTGGACATACCGATACGACGAGCATCCTGATTGATGCTCTCAATGATGAAGGGTCGCTCCAGGAACACGTTGTATCGACTACTGTTCAGGTGATCCAGTCCGTAAGGACGTTTGTGATTACCAATGATCACGGTGTTAAACAGCGGCAGGTGGTCGAAGCCCAAATAAGCGTCACGGAAGCTGACGCGGTTGCTTCCGGCAAACTCGGATTCAAACTTGAAGAACATGTTGGTGTTGATATCACCACCTGCTCCAATACGTAAGCGACGGAACAGCAACCGGTTTTGCGGGTCGCCGTCTTCCAGGACCGCGACTTCAGCGTCGGCGTCCGGGAACGCCCACCAGTCAGCATGGATACGACCAAACCACTTGATGTTGGATTCGCCGTGTCCAGTGCGGATGTAGTCCTTGAACTTGCCGCCAATGCCCTCCACATCTTCGACGGTGGATTCAAGTCCTGATTCGAGTTCATCAATTCGTTCAACAACCGAAGAGTCAACCTGACCGCCTTCGAGCGCCTCAAGACGCTGTTGAAATTCGTCCAGCTGACGAGCCAATGCTTCCTGGTCAATTTCTTCTTCCTGGATCGTGCCAAAAGAAGAATACGATGTGCTAGCTTGTGGCGCGGTAGTGGTGTCGAGTACTTGGGCCGATACATGACCAGCCACTAGTAACGAACCTGTTACCAAGCCAACCTGAAGGATGCGGAGCAACATGATCTGGGTCCCTGCGGAATATCCATTTGTGCGTAAATATGCGGTTATTCCGAGTTTCGGACGCTTGTTGCTGGTTCCTTTATTGCCGATTGGACCGATAGCACTATTCATTCCAAATCGATCGGCGCGCTTTGATACGATCGTCACAAGACAACCAGGTTAACGCAGACACCCTGGACTACCGATTCAGCTTGCCAAGTTTGCTAGCGACGCGTTCGGCAATTTTTTCAATATCACTTTCAGACAGCGTCGTTACGCCTTGCCCAGCTTCAATTCCGGACTCCCCTGACGAGGGGTGTGGAAAGGCCCTTTGGGTCACGCCGACCGCTTCCCAATGCGCTCGGAATGTCTCGTGACCGCACACATTGCAATTGGCGTTGGGGCCGTAAATGCGGGGATCAGAAAAGTCCCATTCCTGCTTGTACGCCAACAACTCGCGGCAATGGTCATCCGAGATATGGTGAATGCCGCCGAGTTGCCGGGCGAGGATCAGAACGCGACAGTAGGCATCGAGAATCTCCGTAAACCACAGCGCCATCGGAGCCGTTTGGCCAAAACTGACGGTGCCATGATTGGCCA
Organism: uncultured Pirellulaceae bacterium; assembly: GCA_947258905.1. Classification (GTDB taxonomy): domain Bacteria; phylum Planctomycetota; class Planctomycetia; order Pirellulales; family Pirellulaceae; genus CAJQPP01. Next base: position 1,530 of record CAMYKF010000556.1, read on the forward strand.
GCACGATAACGTTGCAGTCCTGAATGAACGGCACAATCGATTGCCGAAAGGCGGGCGATCCGGGCGTGGCATAAGGAGAAATCGGTACCTCGCCCAGAAAAATCTCCACCTCTGGCAGCACGCATTGCGGGATGGCTTCCCGCGCCACTGCAAAAGCCGTCGCATGTGGCGGATGGCAATGCACGACGCAATTGACGTCGGGTCGGTGCCGGTAGATCTCAAGATGCAGCATGACCTCGCTGGAACGTCTTTTTTTGCCTGAAATCTGTTTGCCGTCGTTATCGACCACGCACAGGTCCACAGGCGTCATTGAGCCCTTGCTGTGCATAGTCGGAGTGCAGAGAACCCGGTTATCCTCCAGTCGGATGGAGATATTGCCGTCGTTGGCCGCGGCAAAGCGGAGTTCATCGAGGCGTTTTCCGATTTGGCAAATCGAGTCGGCGGGGTCCATACAGCGCGTGAAGAACGGCGGTTACAGCCGGTGACAGGTCGATGGTCATGGGTTCATCGCCAATATAACCGAATCGGCGGTTCGCGCCCCGGGCCCGTTCTCCAGTTGATGGAAGAAGTCGAATCTGACGCAAGAAAGACGGGACAATGGTCCGGACAATGGTCCCGTCCTACCGGTTTTGCTCGTAGCTTGGGACCATTGTCCCGAGCAGCAGCAAGATCGGATGCCGGCCATGGCCGGCGTTACCAATTTTCAATTTGCATTTTCAGCAGTTCCAAAAAGCCGGCGATTTGAACTGAGCCGAAGCCGCCAGGGCAACAAACGACAATTGGTGTTCCATGAAGACAAAAGTCGACCCAGTTTAAACCACCCTCCCTCTGGGGGCTCTTCGGGGAATTTAGTGGCAAATTCTCGTGACCCTCCCGCCGGGAGGGTCGCCAATCCCGACCTGACGGGATGGC
>CAMYKF010000557.1 GCA_947258905.1 uncultured Pirellulaceae bacterium
CGGCCGATCGACTGGCTCGACCTGGTTTTTCACGGCATCCCGTGGCTGCTGTTAATGCTCAAGGGGATCCGAGAGCTGAACCGGTAGTCCAAGGGTCAGAGCCCGAGTGCCCGGGCCGCGGCCATCAGGTCGCCGTCGCGGACGTAGATGAGGTAGCCGTACCCACCGCGCCCGTCCGCCAGCCCGCTCGAAGCCGAGACGTTGACCCCGGCGTCGAACAGAAGCCCATGGATGCTGGTCAGTGCGCCCAGTTCGTCGTCGCCCTGGACCAGCGGAGCGACCACAAACGCCTGACGGCCTTCGCGCAGTTTCTTGCGCACAAATTCCCACCACTGTTCGCGTGTCTCGTCGGTGCCCAGATAGGTATGCGTCGGATGCAGCCGCGCGGCTGGTTTTTCCAGCGTGGAAACATCCAGATCGCCAAAGGCGGTCATCGAGATGGTGCGAGGAATCGGCGTGGCGGTCATCACAAGATAGTGGGGATTGGTGCCGGCCTGACGCAGTCTGGCACGCTGTCGCACTCCAAATTTGTGCTGTTCATCAATTACGACCAGTCCCAGGTCAGCAAACTCCGGCGGTGAGGAAAGCAGAGCGTGCGTGCCGACAAGAATTTGAATGCGTCCGGCCTGCACGTCGGCGGCGAGGGTTTGTCGCTGGCCGGCGGATTGCGATCCGGTCCACGCGGCAATGTGCACTCGCCCGTTGTGCAACCATTGCTGGAGGGTGCGAACGTGTTGCCGGGCCAGCAATTCGGTCGGTGCCATCAATACAGCTTGCTTGCCATGGGCCACCGCCAGCAACATGGCGAAGGCGGCCACCACGGTTTTGCCGCTGCCGACTTCGCCATGCAGCAATCGATTCATGGGAATCATACCCGACATGTCGCGGGCAATTTCCCCGATGGTCCGGGTTTGCGACTCGGACAGCTGGAAAGGAAACCGCCGCAGGATCCTTGCATGAATCTTGCCATCCAGCGGCAATGGCGGCGCGTTTTGATCACTGCGCAATTTGGCGCGTCGCATGGCCAGCGCAGCCTGCAACACGAAAAGTTCCTGATAGACGAATCGCGTTCTGGCTTGCTGCAGCGCCCTTTCGTCGTCGGGCGTGTGAATTTGCCGAATGGCCTCGTGAATCTGGCACAAGTCGTGTTCCGCGCGAAACGACTGCGGCAGGACTTCCGGAACCAGTTCCGCAAATTCGTCGACGGTGTGAGTGACAATTTCACGAATCTTGCGCTGGTTCAAACCACCGGTCAGCGAATAGACGGGCACGATCGATCCCTGGTGGGGCTCCTCGTCTTCGCCAAACCAGGTCGTGCGGGCGTGCACCATTTCCCAGCGGCCTTCGTCAAATTTCGGTGTGCCCTGCAGCATCACCAGCTGGCCGTTGGCAAATTTCTTTTGCAAATAGTTTTGATTGAACCAGATGCCGCGCATGAATTGCCCGTTACGCTCGAGCAACACGGCAAACACACTGGTGCCGCTGGCCGTATTCCATTGCTGGATATCCACGACATGCCCGACGACGGTTGCCGGGGTGTCTTCCCGCAGATCGCTGATCTCTTCGAGGTGGGTGAAGTTCTGGTAGTTGCGCGGGAAAAAGAACAGCACGTCGGCTACGGTATGCAGCCCCAGTTTTTCCAGCATCTCGGCGCGTTGCGGCCCCACGCCCTTGAGAAACTGCACCGGACCCTGCAGGTCCTGGAGCGCGTGATGGTGATGTTTGTGTTTGGTGTCGGGCATCATATTTTCGGGGAACCGCCGCCTGCAGACACAGCTGTTCTCTGCCTACCAGTTTCGGGAGTTGTCGGGAGATTGACAAGCAGCGTATACCGGCGGCTACGCGCGAGAGCGTGTGGGGAGAGCGTGTAGGGAATGGCCCGCCGAAACTTCTGCGACATTCCTGAACCGGACCTCGTGCCAACGGTGCGATTTCATTCCCTTCTCCCTCGGGGAGCAAGAGAAACGCAGGCGAACGAGGCTCTTCGTTCGCCAGGCAGCAGGTCCGACAAAATGGTTGCGATTACCGGTTTTTCAGCAGTCAAATCATGGCGAATCCAACATCTGCTCGAAGGGCCTCGCTCAGCTACACAAAAAGTGCCCAGGCTGAGTATTCAAATTGATTCGACATTCGACATCCGGCATGCGACGCCTGCCTTACGCCAAGAACCGCAGAATATCGAACAAGGAATGTCGAACCGTTGAAGTACCGGCGGCGGCCGGCCGGGGAACGCTCGGCTACAAATACTTTTGATACGCGGCCACGGCCAGTTCATCTCTGCGATCGTTTTCTGGATGCCCGCTATGTCCGGCCACGCGTGTGTATTTGATGGAATGTTTGCCCAGCAACTGGTCAAGCTGTTTCCAGAGTTCCACGTTTTTGACCGGAACCAGTTTGGATTTTTCCTTGCGTTTCCAGCCATTCTGTTTCCACTTGG
>CAMYKF010000558.1 GCA_947258905.1 uncultured Pirellulaceae bacterium
CCGATGCTGGCCGCCACGGTCTGCGAAAACATGCTGGCCCCGCCGGCAATCCGCGCCGTTAACTGCAGGTCACTGTCTGACAGGGCTCGCATTTGCCGCAACAATTCGGGAATGGCTGTATCGACGAATTTGCCTGGCTGGTCTGTCCGCCCGCGGGATTCAGGCAGCACAATGTGCGCCAGACCCCCGATCTGTTGTGACGAATCGTAAAGGGCCAGGCCGAGGCAAGAGCCCAGCAAGGTGCGTAACAACTCGCCGTCGCGGGCGACCGATATTTCACCCATGCGAATGGCCGGGTTGGCGATAGGTTGAGCCTGGTTCACCGTTTAGCTTTCCCTGCCTGGGGTACTGGATTCGGACAACCACAATGGCAAACGCGACATGGACGGCGCGTCGGGCACAAACAATAGCGTCCAGTTAAGGGACTCGCCGTCGATCTCGAATCGCGTTCTGGCCATGACGATGTGGTCGCTGACCATGGCTTGATCCATTAACACAAACTGCAACAGACTCTCGGCGAATTCCCGACAAAATCGCGGAGGCGTTGGCAACAATCCGCCGGCGTTGGCGGGTGCCGCAAGATGATTCCAGAGGGAATTGAGATAGCTGCAGAAGAGGATGTTGGCGGTTTCCAGCGCTGCCGACCTGGCCATCTCGGTCCATGCGGTATGCGTGCCAGGTGGCTGGTCCAGCAACAGGTCGGCCAGAGCAAGGCCGCTGGAATCATCGAACACCAGAATCAGATGTCCGGTGAGTGCTCCGCTCATATGGACGGCACAACAGCAGACCGGATCGTCATCGGAATCGGCGCCGACGCTGAGGACCCCCGTTGCTTCCTGCAATGAAAGTTGCTCCAGCGAGTCGATCTCGATGACCGATGGTTTGCCCAGCCAGTCGGCAAGAGCCCGGGAAGCGAGGGCCGAACCGTCGTGCAAGGCCCCTCGCAGCGCCTGCAGTTTCCCGGCATCCAGTTGCTGCTGATTTGATGGCGTCAATGTGCCGTTTCTCCCGGGTGGTTTGCCGGATTGCGGTTGGCCATGGCCACAAAGCCCCCCACGTCCAGCATTAACGCAACGTCGCCGTCACCCAGAATACTCGCGCCCGCAAGCCCGCGGACCGGCCTGAAGTTTTCCGACAGCGACTTGATCACAATATCCTGACTTCCCAGGAATTCATCAACCGCCAGGCCGATCGTCTTGCCCGCCGACTGCAGGATCACAACATCCAACTTTTTCCGTGAACCGGCTCCAGATTGCGATTCGCCGTTTGTTTCAACCCCGTGATTCCAGTGCAACAAGTCGTTTACACTGAACAGGGGCAAATACTCACCACGAACGCTGAACGTCCGTTTACCCATTACATTGACGATTTCCTGCGCCGGAACCGAGACGATTTCACGAATATCGTCAATCGGAATCGAGAAGACCACGTCGTTCAGGCGGACCAGCAAGCAATTGATAATGGCAAGAGTCAGCGGCAGACGAATTGTAAAACGGGTGCCTTGCCCCGGATTCGATTGCACGTCGATGGTGCCGCTGAGCTGGTTGATGCGTGTGCGAACCACGTCCATGCCGACACCGCGACCGGAAACGTCGGTCACTTCGCGGGCGGTGCTGAATCCCGGATGCCAGATGTATTCCAGCGCCTCGCTCGCGCTCAGCTCAGCCGCGGATTCGAGTATGCCGCGGTCGACCAGTCGGGCTTTGATGTTTTCAATGTCGATCCCGCCGCCATCGTCCTCGATTTCGATATGTACACTGTTCCCTCGATGACTGGCACGCAGCGTTATCGTTCCCGTCTCAGGCTTGCCACGCTCGATGCGGGTTGATGTCGGCTCCAGCCCGTGATCGACGGCGTTGCGTACGAGGTGCACCAGCGGATCCCCCAGTTCATCGATCATGCGTTTGTCCAGTTCGGTTTTTTCACCTTGAATTACCAACTGAACCTGTTTGCCACGCTCGAGCGACAAATCGCGTACGACTCGTTTGAACCGGTTAAACAACGGGCTGACCGGGACCATGCGGGCATCGAGGACGCCTCTCTGCATTCCGCCGGAGACCCGTGACAACTGGTCAATCGCCTCGCCGATTTGGGCGAAGCATTGTCGGCCGTTTTCCCACAGCCGTGATTGCTGGTCGACAAATTCCAGTCCTTGTCTCAGCCTGCCAATCTCTTGCGTCAGGTGCTGCTCGTCCAGGTTTCCGTTTTCCAGTTCGCTGATGGTGCGTCGCAGGTTTTCGCCCAGTTCGCGAACGTTGTTCAGCAAATTCGCCTTGTTCCAGGCCGGATCCAGCTGCCTGGATATCTGCTCGAAGCGGGCGCGGTTGACGACCAATTCCCCGGTGAGATTCATCAGATTGTCGAGTCGGTCGATATCGACCCGCATCGTTTCGGCGACTTTGGCCGCCGCCTTGTCGGCTGGCGGCTTGTCGGCGGTTACCGCTGGCGGATCAAGGTGCGTGGCCGTGATGGCTGGTGCCGGCTCTTCGGCCAACTCGGCAGTGGCCAGCTCGTGGTCTTGATCTGCTTCGACCCCTGCCGTTTGCGGTTCGGCGTCGGCCTCAATGTGTATGTCGCGATCCGGTTCGAGTGCTGAATCCATGGCGACTGCCTGATCCGGCTCGACCACGCTCTCCGTTTTGCCATTTGCTTGAGCCGACGAGCCCCGAAAATCTACTGCTTCGACTCCGTCGACGTCCACAGCGGATCGCAGGTGATCGGAATCGGCGTCGGTTTCCAACAGCACTTCAAACGATTCCAGATTGTCGAATTCAGCGGACTGTGCCAGATCAGGCCGTGTCTGCCGTACCGTTCCCAGAGCCGACAACCGGGAGACGATCAGACGCGCTTTGAGATCGATCAGTTGCAGTCCTTCACGAAACCGCACCACCAATCGCAAACACTCGTCGAGTTCTTCCTCCAGTTCCGGTGTTGGACTGCCGGTCGGCGGCGGCACCAGTTTGTCACTGACCGTTGTTGTCGCCTCGTCCGGCATCGTTCCGGTCTTGTTGTCAGCGGTTTCGTGAGCCTGGGCCTCCAGCCGTTTCAGTTCATCGAGCAGTTCCCGGGGGCTGCCCAATTCCTCGGTGGCTCGCAACCGGCGGGTGCAGTCCCGCAGGAAATCGATGCACCGCAGCACCAGATTCATGGTGCGTTCATCCAGTTGTTCCCGTCCCGAACGGAAACTCTCGAAACGGGTTTCCAGGTGGTGCGTCAGCACGGTGATGTTTTCCAGACCCATGATGCCGGCCGAGCCCTTGATGGAATGGATCAGACGAAAGGCCTCATTCAAGTCCTCGCGATCGCTCGTATCCTGTTCCAGTTCGAGCATGGTTTCGACCAGGTCATCCAGTTGCTCTTCGGTTTCATCGAGAAACGTCTGCAGATATTCGGCAGCGTCATCGGGCAGATGGCTCGGGTTGTTGGCGTCATGGCTCATGGCTTACACCCCTGACATGTGTCGCCGGGATCAGGCAACTCGCTGGCGACCGGCTTGCGATAAACCATTGGGGCAACTTTCTGAAACGAATCCAGCATGCCATAGACGCCTTCGGACGGGCCGGTTACGAGGTACCCACCCGGCAGCAGCGAACGGGTCAATTGATCAATCACCGTTTGCCTGGATTGCGCATCGAAGTAGATCAGGACGTTGCACAGAAAAATACAGTCAAAGGGAGGTTGATTCAGCGGTTGCATCAGATTGTGCAGTGCGAATTCGGCCATCTGCCGATATCTCGGCCGGATTTGCCACATGTCGTTGTCTACCGGGGCAAAGTAACGCCGTTTTTGCGCGTCCGTCAGTGACTCAATAACGCGAGCCGGATATTTGCCCTTACGCGCCGCGCAAATTTCCGTCTCGTTGATATCGGTCCCAAGGATCGAAATCGACCAGTCACGCAGCTGGAAGCGACAGGCATCGAGGCAAAACGCAATCGACCAGGCCTCCGCGCCGCTAGCGCAAGCGGCTGACCAGATGCGCAGGGATGGATCGCGCTGGCCGCTTCGCGCTGCGGCGCTCATCTCCGGCACCAACGAAGAGGTCAGCCACTGGAAGTGTGCCGGGGTGCGAAAAAAGAATGTCTCGTTGGTCGTGACGGCATCCAGGAAGTACTGCAGTTCTTCACCAGCCTTTGATGACGTGAGCAGTCGAAAGTATTCGCGGAAACTGGCCACCTCGCACGCCTTGAGCCGACGTCGAATGCGGTTGCTCAACAACGAGACCTTGCCATCGGCAATCCTGATACCGCTTTCCCGGTAAATGAAGCCGCGAAATTGTTCGAATTCGCGCGGGCTGAGTAGCTGGATTTGCACGAGACTGGCCTAAACGTTGAACTTTCCTACGAGTTCCTGCAGGTTGTGGGCCTGGGCACCAAGCTGTTCGGCACTGGCCGCCAGTTCCTCGGCGCTTGCCGCATTGGCTTCCGTGGTATCGGAGACGACTCTGATGGCACTCTTGACGTCGTCGGCGCTGGTCGATTGGGCTTCGGTTTGCTCGGCGATCTGTGCGATGCCCTGAGCCGTCTGCTGCACGGCGGCGACGATGCCCGACAAGGCGTCACCGACTTTTTCGGACATTTGGGCGCCTTCTGCAACTCTTCGCGAGGATTCCTTAATTAATTGCGTGATTTCCTTGGCCGCTTCACTGGATCGTTCGGCCAGTTTGCGGACTTCGTCGGCCACCACGGCAAAACCCAGACCATGTTCGCCTGCCCGGGCTGCTTCGATCGCCGCATTCAGGGCCAGCAGATTCGTCTGGCTGGCGATTTCGCTGATCACCTGAATGATTTCGTCAATTTGTTCGCTGGATTTTTCAATCAGTCGAATGGCATTGATTGCCTCCTCAACGGATTGACTGCCGTCGCCGGCAATCTGAACGGTGTGTTCCGCCTGTTGTTTGCAGTCGCCCGAGTTCTGGCTGATCACCTGAATGGAACGAATCAACTCGCTGATGGAAGCAGTGATTTCCTCGACCGAGGCAGCCTGGGTTTGCGCCCCATCGCTGAGCAGCGCGCTGCTCTCGGCAATGGTTCGCGCGCCATCGGATTGCTGGGCCGAGGCCTCGATGACCTGTGCAATAATGTCGGCGAGATCCCGCATCCGCGCTTGTGCATGTGCCTCAGCCTCTTTTAGTGCCGTAATCTCCTTGGCAAATGATGCGATCGCAATTGCCTGACCCTCGTCGTCGGTTAGCAGCGACAGCGTGAGCAGCACGGAAATTTCGCGACCAGCCCGGGTCACGCGCAGGCCCTCCACGTCCCGTATCTCCTCGCCGGACTTGCAACGATTCAACAGTTGGTCCGCCTGGCCGTGGCGGTCCTCGGGCACAATCCTCTTGATCGGCTGGCCAATGAGTTCATCGCGTGACCAGCCGTACTCGCTTTCCACGGCCTTGTTCATGTCGAGTACGTTGCCCTTAATGTCTTCGAGAATGATGGGATCAGCGGCATCTTCAAAGACGCGTGAGAGACCGCGGATTTTTTTTCGGTTATTGACCTCGTCGGTCACCACCTTGGCAAACTTGATCACCTTGCAGGGTCGGCCATCGAGACCGAGGATCGGGTTATAGGAACCCTGAATCCAGACTTCACGACCACCTTTGCCAATCCGCTTGTATTCGGCCTCAATGAATTCGCCTTGTTTCAGCCGCTCCCAGAATTCGGCATATTCATCACTGTCGCGGAATTCGGGTTCGACAAATATTTTGTGGTGTTGTCCCTCGACTTCTTCGAGCCGGTAGCCCATCGCATCCAGAAAAACATCATTGGCCCCGAGAATGGTGCCATCCATATCGAATTCGATGACCGCCTGGGACTTGCGGATGGCGTCAATCTGGCTGGCAAAATCAGCATTGCGAAGTTTCCGTTGCGTCACATCGATGGCGTACTTGACCACCTTGTAAGGCTTGCCACTGGCGTCGAGGATCGGATTGTAGGATCCCTGGATCCAGACTTCGCGACTGTTTTTGCCGAATCTGCGATACTCGCCGGTAATGTATTCTCCACGTTTCAGCCGTTCCCAGAATTCACGGTATTCGTCGCTGTCCCGGGTTTTCTCGTCCACAAAAATACTGTGGTGGCGACCTTGCACTTCCTCCAGTGAGTAGCCGAGCACATTCAGGAACTTGTCGTTGGCCGTGAGGATTTTGCCGTCCATGTCGAATTCAATCATCGACTGGGACTTGCGTAGCGCTTCAAGCTCCTGTCGCAGTGACTGGACGGTGTTACGCGATCCGCCTGCCGATCGGTTGCTGGAGGTTTTCTTGCCCATATTGTTTGTCTCGGTGTCTGGCATGTTTCTGTAGCCTGTTTTTGCGTGCCCGAATGACCGGTCACATGGATTTCAGTCTTTCGGAGTTGAGCAGTAAATCGGCGTCCAGCAAGACGACAAGCTGATCGTCGACCGTGGCGAATCCCGTGATGTAATCGGCACCGTCAGCCAGTACCGTCTCCGGCGGATCCTGAATATCGTCGTGGGGAATGCGTACAACCTGAGAAACTGCGTCAACCATGCACCCAATCGTGCGCTCGCCAACATTGACGACGACCGTGCGCGTCTCTGCGTCGCCTGGGCGCGAGTTCATACCCATCATTTCGCGGAGATTGATGATTGGGATAATGGAACCGCGCAGGTTGCTGACGCCTTCGACAAAGGGCGGGACGTTGGGGACACGCGTCACTTTGCCCAAAATGACGATCTCCTGAATCTGGTCGATACGAAAGGCGTATTGCTGTCCCTCAAGGTAAAACCCGACAAACTGTATCACGATTTGTTTGTCGTTCGACACGTTGACTCGCGGGACCGTAATGGAAGCTGGTTCGACAGGGGCTGCGCCCCGAAAAGCGATTTGGGGATCGGAATCCAGTCTATTTGGACGCAAATGGCGACACAAGTTTTTCGGGAATGTGACGGGCCGCGTTGCGAGACCCATGCCGGCCAGAACGCCGCTACATCACGATGGTGTCCTGCTTGATATCGGCCTTTAACGGCCTGTATTCAGCCGGCTTGCGACGCGTAAGGAAAATGCCCACGCCCGCACTGACCAGCACCACGCCTGCCAGCAGCACCTGCCAGGGCAATACGGTCTGGTCCTCGGTAATCCATTCGCGGGCAACGATCTGTTTCTGAAAGTACCCGAAACCGATGGTCAGCGTATTGTGCAAGGCGTGCAGCACCATGGCCGGAATCACACTGTCGCTTCGCCAGGTCACCCAGCCCAGCACAATGCCCATCGCCGTGGTGGGTAACAGGCGACTGATGGTCAGGCCGCTGGAGGAAATCAGGTGAAAGGCGCCGAACATAATGGCGGTGGCGATAATCGTTTTCCACGGTGACCATGCGGCGCGCAAGGCCTGAAATAAAAGACCGCGGAAGAACAGCTCTTCACACACTGCCGGCACGATGGCCATGGTCACCACCACGACCCAGAAGGGTGTTTGGAGAAGCTTCTCCATCTGGTCCTCGCCACGCTGGGCCAGGGCCTGTCGGACCGCTTCATTGGACAATCCGGTTTCCTCCAGCAATTGACCGGTCCATGCGATGGCCTGCATCAATAACGGTGCGAATCCGAACCCCATGAAGATGGCTGCCAGGATGGCGAGCAAGGAAGCGGACTTGACGCCGAATCCCTGGAAAAAGCGGACGCGATGGAATCGGGCCAATAACCAGGGAATCAGAAAAAACACAATCATCAAACCGAGAGCCGCCAGCCACAAGCGCGTTGTAACAGGTTGATCGATGGTTCTCGCCAGCACGCCCTGCCACAGGAAACTGGCAGGAAACAGCAGGGCCAGACACAACAGGGCGAGCGAGGCGCTGGCGTGCGGCGCTGTGTGTCGCGGACGGTGAAACAGGGTGGCAATTCCCTGATCAGCGCCGTACAGGACTTTGGCCGTTCCGAAAAACCTTGCAGCCATCGTAATGGCCATGATGGAATAAAAGATGGTGGTCACGATGGTGACCAGCGCTGTCGACCAGACTGCTTCGCCGTTCAGTACGTCACGCGACAGCAAAACGATGTTGACCAGCGGCGTAACCGTCCACAATCCGGTCAGTTCAAGGTCCGGTTTCAGACTCATCAGGCTCGGAGCCAGAGCCACCATCATCACGGGGATCAGAAAAGCCTGGGCTTCCTTGAAGCTGCGTGCAAAGCTGGTGATCACCAGCAGGAATGAGGAAAAGAAGACAGCGAACAACAACAACAGGACAAAGATTTGCAACACGGCCGCCAACGTGATGCCCCGCTCGCCAAAAAACGCTTCGTCAAACTGAAACACCCACAGAGTGAGCATCATGCCGGTGAGGTTCAGCACCGCCGTCAACATGGCCACGGCCACAATCGCCACCAGCTTGCCCAGCAGGATACGCATCCGCGGAATCGGCGCCGCAATCAGACTTTCCAGCGTACCGCGTTCCCGTTCCCCGGCCGTCAGGTCGATTGCCGGATAGACGGCTCCGGTAATGGTCATCAGCGTCAACACCAGCGGGATGAGCGCGGCAAAGGCAATGCCGGGTTTGCCGGAATCGCGCGTTTTGACAATTTGCGCCCGGTAATTGATCGGAGCATCGAGACGAAAACCACGATTCTGCAAGGCACCCGTCAGACTGCGAGTGTTAATGGTGCCAAGCAGTTTGTTGAAAAACAACAGCGCTCGCTGGCTGCGCAGAGAGTCGTCGCGGTACAGCAACGTGATACGAAATGGCTGTTGGGCGGAAATGGGCTGCGATCGATCCGGGCCGTTTACGACAACGCCGACATCCGCCAACCCGGATTCCACCATTTCCTGCAGTGTCTGCTCACCTTTCGGATCGACTGCCTGAAACACGTGACGCGAAAACAGGTCATTTTTAAGCTGCAATGTCTGTGAAGTGTCACTGTCGTCTTCGAAAGTACGCTGTTGGGCCTTCGCCGACTCGCGTTGCAGGATTGAATAAGCCTCATACAGCGCGTCATCGACCCGGTCAAATTTTTCTTCGGTTTCGAACAGAAAAATGAACTGGTCTTCGTCCAGCTGCTCGCCGGTGCCCAGGGATTCCTTAAGGCCCGAGGCGAGGAAGCCCTGAAACAACAGGCTGAGAATCGGATAGACAATCAGCGGCATCAGGAACAGCGTGGAAATGGTACGCCGGTCGCGCAAGGTTTCACGCAGTTCCTTGCCCGCCAGTCGCCAAAACGACATCGGTTTCCACGCGGGCGGGGTGTCAGCCGGTTTCGGAGGTAGTTCGTTCAACCGCTATGCCGCCTTCGATTGCTCAATCATCTGCAGAAAAATATCGACCAGTGATTGCTGCCCGGTACGCTGTTGTAACTCCGGCAACGTTCCCTCATGCACCAGCACTCCCTGGTGCAGCAGTCCGAACCGGTTGCAAACCCGCTCGGCCTGTTCCAGACGATGGGTGCACAGGATCACGGACTTGCCCACGTCCTGCAACATCTTGATGTAGTCAAAAACCACCTTGCTGGCCACGACGTCCAGGCCCAGGGTGGGCTCGTCCAGCAACATGGTGGGCGGGTCGTGCACGATCGCGCGAGCCAGGTTAATGCGTTGTCGCTGGCCGGTGCTGAGGCTGGCACATCGCTGATCCAGAAACGACTTGCAGTCCAGCATGTCGGCAACCTGCTCCACGCGCTGACCGGCTTCGCTTTCGGTAATCCCGTAGATTTCGCAAAAGAAAACCAGCATCTCGCGGGCGGTCAGCCACTGGTAGGTTCCGGCCGTGGAAGAAACAAAGCCGATGCGGCGTTTCACTTCGTTGGGCGATTCCGATGAGCTGAATCCTTCGACTTCGGCAAATCCCTCATCGGGCTCCATCAATCCCAGCACCATCCGCATGGTCGTGGTTTTGCCTGCTCCATTGGGGCCCAGCAGTCCGTATACCTCGCCCGGGTGGACTTCAAAGGTCAGATGGTCGACAGCGATCAGCGGCTTGCCGTCTACCAAAAACTTCTTGGTAAGCTGTGCGACGCGAATCATGCCGATAGATGTCCCGGAATACGTTCTCCGGGCTCTGTTTTAATCCTCACCGATTGATTTATCCAGCAAAACGCGGAATCCAGAGGAAATTTTCCAATATCGACGGCCAGACAGCGAATCGACAGGTTGCTACATCTGTTTCAAGGAGTCAATTCAACATGGCAACCGCCGCGTGGTCCCGCAATCCATTTCACGTTGAATCGCCGATCCCTGTCGCGGCAACGGCAAGCCCCGCCAAACATGGTTACGTACCATACGTTCCGGCGCATTACAGCGATACGCATTCCAAAGCTGTCGGCTACCTGTTCTGGCTGATCGGTTTTACCGGTGCACACCGGTTCTATTACGGCAAACCGCTCACCGGCATCCTGTGGTTTTTTACCCTTGGACTGCTGGGTGTGGGCTGGCTTATTGATTTCTTTTTAATCCCGGCCATGGATCGTGAGGCGGACGAGCGGTTTGCTCCCGGACCCACCGATTACAGCGTGGCGTGGCTGCTGCTGATCTTCGCAGGCGTCCTCGGGTTGCACCGGTTCGTGCAGGGTCGCTGGCTCAGCGGACTGGTGTGGCTGTGCACCGCTGGCCTGTTTGGCATCGGCGTGATCTATGACATCTTCACGCTGAACCAATCCATTGATGCTCGCCATCGCGGGCTGTATTAGCGGGCTGGATCCCCCGCTTTCGAACTGGGGGGGCAGAACCTGCTACGGTTAACAAAAAAAAAGCAACCCGCCCACTGACTCTACTGGCGGTTGTCGATCCAGTTCTTGACCGTGCGATAGTGTCTTGATGCGTAGTATTGGTCGACGATTTCCTGGTATTTGGCCCAGCCGCCACTGGAATCACCAGCGCGAAAAGCCTTGCGTGCCTCGGTCATCAGTTCTTTGGCAGGTGCGTCGTGCGTTTCCTGCAGGGCGCGATAAGCCGCCACGGCGCCCACGCCCGCCTGCGAGGTCCCGAATTTGTCATGCCAGCGCAGGTATCTGTCAATCCATTGCGAGTTGCTATTGGACGCAATTTCACTTTCCAGTTCTTTCGCCTTCTGCGACGCGGCTTGTTCCCAGGTTTCCACGATAGACGCCATCGAGGATGCGGCGTCAAGCTGACGGGCCCGATCGATGGCCGCAGCAACCTCGCGCCAGTTTTCCAACTCCATTTGTGCCGATGCCCAGGCAGCCAGCGCTGCGGCATCATCGGTTGTCATCATGTCCAGGTACTGAATAGCTTCGTTGACCGGCAGGGAATCATACGCGTGGCCCAAATCCGGTTCGATAAACCTGGTCAACGGAAAATCGTGGCTCAGAAACCGGTTGTAGTTATGAACGCCCGTCGAATGCTTCACTACGCCGTCACGTTTGCCGTGAATAATGGCCATCGGCGTGGAACGCTGGGCCTGCTTCAGTTCTTCATCGTCAAACACATCGGGTTCGGCCTGAATGATCAGCCCGCCAGCTATCGGAAAAGTGCCGGCCAGTTTTTCCGGG
>CAMYKF010000559.1 GCA_947258905.1 uncultured Pirellulaceae bacterium
CGTCCGGAATCCCGGGCGGCCCGCAATCCCGTGGCACCGCGCGGCATGCTCATCATGTCGAGCACCGTGGTCACACCGAACTCGGCAGCCTGTTGCAGGTGCAACGGGAAATACGCATGGACATGACAATCGATCAGGCCCGGCAGCAGCGTCTTGCCGCTTCCGTCGATTTCGTGCACGTCCTCGGGCAGGTCAATCTCCTGACCCACCGCCGCGATCTTTCCGTCTTGTACAAGTACATTGACTGATTCCAGCGTTTGCTGGCCGTCAAAGACACGCACCGCACGGAACAGGGTAGCGGGGGGAGTGGCGTCCTGCGCCACCAGGTGACTGACCGACAAACAGCAAACCGCCAAACCGCAAATCGCCAGACTCGGCAAGGCGGAAAAACGAACGGGGCTAAATGGATTCGGCATGGGAGCTATCCAAACAACAAGAAGCAACGTGGCAAGTAGAAAAGATAATTTTCGTATCCCGCGCGGCTTTCTGCAAACGCATCCTGCCGAAAGTGCGGATCGACGCGAAAAGTACTGAGATGCGCGGCTGGGGAAAACTTGTGTTTATGTTTCGTTCGCTTTCCGATAACCACTGTACGCAACCAGTTGGCGATGGATTGGCCTCAAGCACACGCCTGGCGTGAACGGCCCCCGTGGAATACAGGGCACTGGTAATCGACAGTCCCGAATTTGCCACGTGAGGTTGGTCTATGTCCACGCAAATTGTACGCCTTGTCACCCGCGATTCCGACGGCTCCGTCCGGGTTCGCGATTACAAGAGCACCGATCCCATCGCCAAAACCCATGAACAGGTCGGCATTGATGATTGCAGCACCGACCTGTCGCTCCGCGGGCTGCCCGTGTTCCGCGGCCTCGTGGGACCCATCCCCGAAGCCCGGGGTATTTGTCGGTACGAGTCCCCGGATGTTTTCGAGTCGGCCACCAAGGAATGGGCCAAGGCCAAAGTCAAACGAAGACGACGACGGTCCTCCACGACAACTGCGACCGCCCTGGTTCCGGTGGTCGATGGCATGACGCCCAATACCGGATCGATGACGACGATCTGACAGAGTGAACCCTGTCACTGAAAGTGCACCACCAGCAGGCTGAACGTCACTCCCACCCCCATCTGGCGATCAGCCGCGGCCTGTCAGGGAGGATATGCGGCCCATCGGGACCGGTTAACCGATGGGCCTTTTCTTGTCCCGGGGGTGCTTTAGTGCGAACCCCAAAAATACTGCTTGCGCTGCCTTAAGCGGTTGTTTCTGCGGCGTTTGCGCAAAATCGCAACGACTTTTTTGGCCCGCGACGAACCGACGCCTCTCCTGTTCCGTACAGTTTTCGCCGGGACGCACCCTGCAACTCGAAAGACGGCACACCAGGCCGTTTTACTCTTACGACCCGACGATCAATCTCGGGCCACATGGGTTGTGCGGATCACGCAGTCATTAAAACGTTTTGTTTTTTTGACCGCGGTCAAAACGTGATCTATTTTTCTGAGGCCCCGTTCTACCCCACAAATACGACAGACTCTTGGTGAGTCTGGCCGCGCGGGTCCTTCCCCTGTTCCGACGGATAACCACCGGCAATACCGGTACGTTCGTCGCCTGCAACGGATTCGACATCTATGCAACTTCTGACTCGATTTACCACTGGTCTGATTCGACGTCGCGGCTTCGCAATTCTGCTGTGTTCCCTGTGCCTGGCCCTTCCCAACATGGCACATGGCCAAACGTCGGCCCCTGCACATACGGCTGACGCCACCGATCAACTGATTGATCTGATCGGGGCCGGCAAACAACTGGAAGTGGAAGGCCGTTGGGGCGAAGCGCTCAATCACTATCAGCGAGCGCTCAAGGCCATGCCGGACAACCAACAGATCAAAACGCGGCGTTCCATCGCCCGTATCCACTATGACCTCAACCGCCGTTACGCGGACTCCAGATACGTTCAAACACTGGCCAGCATCGGATCCACGCGGGCACTGAATCTGTACGCCGAAGTCCTGTTGAAAATCCAGTCCTATTACGTCATCCAGCCGGACTGGGACAACATCCTGCGTCATGGTCTGGCCAGCATGGAAATCGCGCTGTCCGACGACAACTTCATCCGCATGAATCTGCCGCACGTGGAACGCGAACGCATTCAGCCGGCGATCGATGAAATGAACTCGGTGCTCAACCAGTACCAGATCGATACGCGTCAGGATACCTACGTGATCGCCAGCAACGTATGCCGCAAGTTGCAAAAGGATCTTGGATTGCCTCTGCAAACCAGTGTTTACGAATTCACCTGCGGTGCCATCATCGCTCTGGATCCCTACTCGGCGTTCATGACCAGCAATCAGTACGGCGAAACCATGTCTCAGATCGAAGGCAACTTTGTCGGACTGGGCGTGGAATTAAAGACTCACCCCGATCACCTGGCAATCGTCAA
>CAMYKF010000560.1 GCA_947258905.1 uncultured Pirellulaceae bacterium
CGGTGTTATTTTCCTGTTGTTCCTGGTAGGCCTGGAAACCAATCTCGATGAGATGCGTCAGGTTGGCAGGGATTCTCTGATGGTGGCGTTCATCGGCGTGGCTTTACCCTTTTTGCTGGGCGTCGCTGCCACCTACCTGTTGGCGTCTGAGGTTTCCTTTCATACGGCGCTGTTTCTGGGTGCCGCCTTGGGCGCTACCAGTGTCGGTATTACGGTCAGAGTCCTGGAGGATCTGCACCAGAGTCAGTCCCGGCTGGCGCACACGATTCTTGGCGCGGCGGTATTTGACGATATTCTGGGCCTGCTGATGCTGGCCGCCGTGAGCGGTATCGTGGTCTCCGGCGGCATCGAGATTGTCCACATATCGAAAGTCGTGCTGCTGGCGCTTTTATTTCTCGGCGGCGCCTTTTACCTGGGCCCATATATCCTGCGCTTCATCATCAGGCTGTTGCGGCACCTCGACTTGATCGAGGCAAAGATGTTCGTTTCCTACCTGTTTGTCATGGTCCTGGCCTGGCTCGCCAACCTGTCCGGGCTGGCGACCATTATCGGCGCTTTTACCGCAGGGGTGATATTGAAGGATGCCTATTTCATGCACTGGGGCCCGCATGAGAAACACGACTACAGCATCAGGGATCTGATCATGCCGCTGGAAGTTATCCTGGTGCCGATATTCTTTGTGCTGATGGGCGTCCAGGTAAAACTGGAAACCTTCCTCGATTGGCAGGTGGTGAGCCTGGCGACAGGATTGCTGGTCGCGGCTATCGCCGGAAAGCTGGCGTGCGGCCTGGGCGCTTCCAAGGGGACGAATCGCTGGGCCATTGGTGTGGGTATGCTGCCGCGCGGTGAAGTGGGTTTGATTTTTGCAGCCATCGGTAAAGGACTGGGCGTGGTTGACGATGCGCTGTTTTCATCACTGGTGCTGGTCGTGATAATCACCACCCTGTTGTCGCCACCCTTGTTGAAAATCAGCCTGAAGGGCGAAACCTGAATTGGCGTCGATGGATGGCGATTCAAAAATGGCACAGACCGCGCGGCTGCTCGCGGCGCTCACCCGGGCGGATCCCTACGATCATCCAACTCGCGCTATCCGTATCGTGGAAACCCATTGTGCCTGGGTACTGTTAACCGGTGATTTTGCCTACAAGGTTAAAAAACCCGTCGATTTTGGCTTCCTGAATTTTTCCACACTGGAAAAACGGCGCTTTTACTGTGCAGAAGAGGTTCGCCTGAACCGGCGTTTCGCACCCGCTGTCTACCTGGACGTTGTTGCCGTTACTGGTCAGCCCGATCGGCCGCGGATGGCCGGATCCGGATCAGTGCTCGAGTATGCCGTGCGCATGCGCCAGTTTGCGGATGACGGCCTGCTCAGCCAGTTTGCCGAACGCAAACAACTGGATGCTTCACACATCGACCAGCTCGTTGATCAGGTCGCTGACTTCCATGAATCGACGCAGCCTGCTTTGCCCGATGGCCCTTTTGGCGAACCGGAACGAATCCATCACTGGGTGAGTGAAAACTTCCACCATATACGACCGTCGTTAAAGACTGCACAGCGAATCAACCAGCTGGACGGTATTCAACGAGGAATTGAAGACGAGCGCAAAAGGATCGAAATACTATTAGCGCACAGAAAGCAGGGCGGCTTCATTCGCGAATGCCACGGGGATCTGCATCTTGCCAATGTCATCGATTGGCACGGCCGGTTGATGCCGTTTGACGGGATCGAATTCAACGACGAGTTCCGCTGGATCGACGTGCTCAGCGACGCTGCCTTTTTGGCGATGGACCTGGCCGCTCGAGGGCGGCTGGACCTGTGTCGATCCTTCATCAACACCTACCTCCAGCAAACCGGCGATTACCAGTCGCTGCCGCTGTTGCGCTGGTACCTGGTCTATCGCGCCCTGGTGCGGGCAAAGGTGGCGGCGCTCAGGGCCGCGCAATCCGAAGACGGTCGGTCCGAGGCCAAACAAGATTGCACCAGCCACGTCCGTCTGGCCGAGCATTTCACCCTCTCACAGCAACCTCGCCTGTGGATCACTCACGGCCTAAGCGGCAGCGGAAAAACGACCAACAGCGAGGTGGTGGTTACCAGGTTCGGCGCGATTCGCGTCAGATCCGATGTGGAACGAAAGCGACAGTTCGGTTTGTCAGCCACCGACCGGGCCGAAAGGGCAACCCGGGCCGAAATGTACGCCGACTCGGCCAATCAAGCGACTTACGCACGGCTGGAGGAATTGGCCGCCGGGATTCTACGGGCCGGTTACCCCGTCATCGTCGACGCCACGTTCTTGAAGTTGGATCAGCGTGATGCTTTTCGCCGCTTGGCCGCCAAGCAAGGAGTCCGCTTTTCGATTCTCGATTGCCAGGCCGACGAGGCGACGTTACGCAAGCGGATCGCCACTCGATTGAGAGACGACCATGAC
>CAMYKF010000561.1 GCA_947258905.1 uncultured Pirellulaceae bacterium
ACGCTTCGCGACCCGGGGCTAATGGCTCGAATCCCTGCGGGATTATTGGATGTATCGAATTGTGTAGACACCAATGCCCCCCGGGAGGGTCAGGGGCTGAGGTATTCCAGCAAATGAAAACTTGCCACTAAATGCCGCGAAGAGCCCCCAACGGGAGGGTAAGTTGGGAAAGCTTTTGTTTTGGTGGAACAGAAAATACTGTTTGTTGCACTAGCGCCGTGGGCTCAGTTGAATTCGACGGCTTTGGAAAGCCATCGCACAATCTGGTTGCCCTGCATTTGCAATTTCGGGCCTGGCTAGAACAATGGACGCGTCTGTTCGTTTTCCCAACTGGATTCGGCGCATGAAAATCCTGCTGGCCATTGCACTGCTTGCCCTTGGTTTCCCACCGCACCTGCCGGCACAGCCGGCAACGGACACGGCTTTACAACCGCTGACAGCCGATCAGCGAGCCGCCTTGCAGCAAATTGACCAGCGTGACGTGACGGCCGCGATTTCTTTTCTGGCCAGCGATGAATTGCAGGGGCGGGGCACGGCAACACCGGGCCTGGAAACGGCGGGGGCTTATGTGGCCAGCCGCTTTCGCGCTGCCGGATTGGACGGTCCGGGTGACGACGCGGACTCGTTCTACCAAAGTGAAACACTCGCGATGATCCGCACTCCGTCCCAGGGAGTCGTGCTGGAAGACGCCGATGGTCGTGCAATGGATCACTTTGGTTTGTACGCAGCCGGCGACCAGGCACTGGAGTTCATTGGCGAGGTCGCGAAGGTTGACGCGGAGCGGGAGGACCAGCAGTTCGACGGACCTGTCGTGATGCCACTGGACACTGGCATGTCAGGTCTGCGTCTGCGGCTGAATGTAGCCAATCGGGTTCGGTCCTTGCGGCAACAAGGTGCCACAGCGGTATTGTTGCGTGTCGCGCAGGATCACCCACTGGTCGACATGGCGGCCGCCAATCGGGCGCAGGTCCGTTTGCCCAGCCGTCGTGTCGACAGCCAGATTCCGGTATTGCTGGTCCCCGACGACGACAACTGGCCGGTTCCGCAACGCCTTGAGCTGCCGGCTCGCGAGGAACCGGTCCAGGTCGTGAATAATGTGATTGGAATTTTGCATGGCAGTGATGTGGAACTGAGTCAGCAAGCCATTATCTTTTCCGCGCACCTCGATCACCTGGGCAGCCGCAAAAACGCCAGCGACGATTCCATCTACAACGGCGCTGACGACAATGCTTCGGGAGTCACCGGCGTGTTGGAGCTGGCCGATGCCTTTGCGGCGTTGCCCACCGCACCCAAACGCACGATGATCTTTGTGGCTTTTTGGGGCGAGGAGCGCGGACTGCTCGGTTCAAAATTTCTGGTCGAGAATCCGATCTGGCCACTGGGCAAGGTGGTGGCCAATATCAACCTGGAGATGATCGGCAGGCCGGAGGCGGGAGCCAATGGCAAGGCCTGGATGACTGGCTGGGAACATTCCGATCTGGGTGAGCTGATGCGTGTGGGTGCCGAGCGAGTCGACGTGGATGTTTTTGAGCATCCGCAGTTCAGCAATCGGCTGTATCGCGCCAGCGACAACTGGCCGTTCGTGCAGGCCGGCGTGATTGCCCACAGTTTCTCGGCGGGCTCGCTGCACAACGACTATCATCAGCCCACCGATGAATGGGAGAAACTTGACCTGCGTCACATGACGATCGTGATTCGCGGCCTGTTCGCCGGCAGCCTGCCCATCGCCGATGGCCAGCTGACCCCCCGAAAAGCCGGTTTGGACGATTAACGGCCAGGGTTGCCGGCCACAACGGCGTTTTCCGGGGTTTTTTCAGCTTTTTGTAATTTTCCCGGAAAGGTGTAACACCCGTCCGGCATTTTCGCTCCAGAGGATGTCAATCAAACAACACACCCACAGGAGCCTGAAGATGAAAACGCTGACGACGATTGCCGCCGCCCTGATCATGTGCTTGACGCTGGTTGCAACAGTTAACGCCGAATCACGTGGTTCCAGGAACACGCCGGTCAGCACGCAGGCAACCGCATGTGATTATTCAGCCATCATGGCGCAAATCGAGCGACTGGAAGAAATGCTGGTAATGGCCCTGATGGCGGGTGATTATCGTGCTGCCGCTGCTCTGGAAGCCGAGATTGCTGATCTGGAAATGTTGTTGGCGATTGCTGGTGATAGCGACGATGGCGTCTCGGGCATGGAGATATCGGGCGATGGCATGACTGGGGTGGCCTGTTCTACAGGCGCGAACAGTGGCGCCTGCCCCATGTCAACCAAGTTGGCGGAAGCCGGTGGGGCCGGTGGTGTCGGCGGGTATGCCAGTGGCGCCGGAGTCTCCACCGGCGGAGTCGCCGTTAGCGTCTCCGGGCCAGGTGTGGGCTCGGGCATCGACGTGGCCGGTGCAGCGATTGGCGTTGGTGCTGATGGCAG
>CAMYKF010000562.1 GCA_947258905.1 uncultured Pirellulaceae bacterium
CCGTTCTGGCGATTTTGCTGGTGCACGAAATGGGCCACTTCGTGACCACGCTGATCTACCGTATTCCGGCCACCGTCCCTATTTTTCTGCCGTTTCCGTTCAATCCGATCGGGACGCTGGGCGCCGTGATCGGGATGGAGGGCATGCAGGCCGATCGGCGCCAGATCTTTGACATTGGCATTGCCGGGCCCCTGGCGGGTCTGATGGTGGCGTTGCCCCTGGCCATTATCGGCATCAACCAGCTGGATTTGACCCAACCGCCGGGCGGGCAACTGGCCTTTGAATGTCCGCTGTTGTTCAAATGGATCATTTCCTGGATGCAGGTCGACGGGTACCAGTCGGCCCTGGACAAGGGCGTGTGGCTGAACCAGCTGAATCCGTTTTTCGCCGCCGCCTGGGTCGGGTTCGTGGTTACGGGGTTGAACATGATCCCGGTTGGCCAACTGGACGGAGGCCACATTACTCACGCGATTTTTGGCAAGTACGCGCATTGGATCGCCGAGTGCATCATTGTGCTGGCGATCGCCTTTATGGTTTACCGCGGAATTCCGCACCTGGCGGTGATGGTGTTGCTGCTGCTGGTCATGGGAACGCAACATCCGCCCACCCGCGACGACACGGTAAAGCTGGGGCCTGTGCGTATTACGCTGGGGTTGTTGTCGCTGACGATCCCCCTGCTCTGCTTTCCGCCCTACATTTTCCACATTGAGTTCTAGGCTCGCATTGAGTGCCGGGCATCTATTGGACCGGGGACGTCTCGCGGTGGCGGATTTTGCCAGGCCCTGCCAGTCCACGACTGATGGATGGTTTGTGTGCAGTCGCCGGAAACCTGGCTAGAATGTGGGCGACGCCGCAGTCTGAGTCCCCGTAATCCTGGAGTTGCTGATGTCCCGACCTGTTACCCTGTTCACCGGCCAGTGGGCCGATCTGCCAATTGTCGATATGGCGCGAAAGACGCATGAATTCGGTTATGACGGAATCGAACTGGCCTGCTGGGGTGACCACTTCGACGTTGACAAGGCCTTGGAGGATGACGATTACTGCGGAAGTCTGCGATCGTTGCTGGAAAGCCATGAACTGGAATGTCACGCCATCTCGACACATCTGGTCGGCCAGGCGGTACTGGACAACATTGACCAGCGGCATCAGGCGATCCTGCCGCCGCACGTGTGGGGCGATGGCGATCCGGCCGGCGTCAATCAGCGGGCTGCCGAGGAACTGAAGAAAACGGCGCGTGCCGCGCAGAAATTCGGCGTAGATGTCGTCAACGGGTTTACGGGTTCCAGCATCTGGCACTTGCTGTATTCCTTTCCGCCGGTGCCGCCGGAGATGATCGACGAAGGTTTCCAGTTGTTTGCCGAGCGCTGGAATCCAATCCTCGATGTGTTTGGCGAATGCGGAGTGCGATTCGCTCTGGAAGTCCATCCGACTGAAATTGCCTTCGATATTTACACGGCTGCACGGGCGCTGGAGGCCATTAATCATCGGACTGAATTTGGATTCAACTTCGACCCCAGTCATTTGCACTGGCAGGGCGTCGACCCGGTCGAGTTCATTCGCGAGTTTCCCGACCGCATTTATCACGTGCACAGCAAGGACGCGATTACGATCCTCGATGGCCGTTCAGGGATTCTGGCAAGCCATCTGAATTTTGGTGATCCGCGGCGGGGCTGGGATTTCCGTTCTCCGGGACGTGGTTCGGTGGACTTTGAAGAGATCATTCGCGCGTTGAACGTGATCAACTACCGCGGACCCTTGTCTGTGGAATGGGAGGATTGCGGCATGGATCGCGAGTATGGCGCAGAAGAAGCGTGCCAATTCACGCGTCAAATCGACTTTTCACCGAGCGCTGTCGCCTTTGACGCAGCGTTTGAGAAGGGCTAATGCCGGCCAGTCATGCCCGAACATGTCCAAATTCGCAAGGACCTGCCGTCCGGCACGATCATCATCGACCGCCCTGCCCTGCGCAATGCGTTGTCACCGCAGACCATTCGCGAGTTGCAGACGGCGTTCGAGGATTTGCATGGCGAGCGCAAGGTACGTGGTGTCATCCTGACTGGAGCGGGTGAGTGCTTTTCGGCCGGAACCGATCTGAAGCATCTGGCCGAGCAATTCGAGTTGCCCGATCCCGAGCATTTGTGGGAGGAGGAAATCCCCGAGATTCTGACTCTGATCGAAACCATGTTGCGGTTTCCCAAGCCCATTGTGGCGGCGGTCAGCGGTCCCGTGGCGGGCATGGGTCTGGCATTGATGCTGGCCGCTGATTTTGTCGTGGCGGCCGAGCAGTCACGGTTCAGCGTCCCCGAGGTCAAGCTGGGGCTGCTGCCTGGATTCGCCGCTCCGCTGCTGACCCGACGCAGCGGTGTGAGTCATGCCCAGCGACTGATCCTGACCGGTCAGGCGATCGATGCCGACGTTGCCTTGCGCTTGCAGATCATCGACGAATTGGTCAAGGCGGATCAGGTTTGGGCGCGAGCCCACCAGTGGGCAGGCGAACTGGCGCAGGGTGCTCCATCCTCTCATCAACTCGCACGCCAATTGATCAACGAAACGATCAGCGAGGATCTGTTCACGCAATTGAGCATTGGAGCTGCGAACACGGCGGCTGCCCGTTCGACGGAAGCGGCGCGACGCGGTGTGCAGGCCTTTCTGCAGAAAAAGGGCTCCGTCGACTGGAACGAATAGTGGTGCTCGTGGCGGCTATCCGGTTGAGCAGCGGTCCACCGGTTCAACATCAGCCGGTTATAAAATGCACCAGGTGTGCTACGCCATAGCCCACGTAGTTTCCAACTGCATATCCCAGCATGGCGACAATGACTCCGGGCAATACAAGGTGTCGCCACTGTTTGGCTTCCGCCACCGGGGGAACAAAGGCCGGTCCGGCTTTGGTTGCGACCGAAGCAATCGTGAGCACGCCCACGTCCATGCGTAACAACCAGCCGACTCCGTAAAGCACCAGGAAATGGACGGCCATGATGATTGCCACATACACGAACAGTACCGGCGACAGAACGACCGCTTGATAAAAGTTGATCAACGCTCCGATCGCCGCAAAGAACAGGTAGAACGCCAGGTCCCCGATTTCCCACGCACCCTGCAAACGGCGAATCGGCCCCCACTGGGCCAACACCAGAGCCAGCGTGGTCACAATGAGAATGCCAGGCATGTCGGGAAAGATCGGATCGACGAGATTGGCTTTTAGCCAATTACTCACAGCCATCACCAAAACGGCCAGGAAAACCAGCGTGACGATCTGAATCGGATCGAAACGCGGCTTTTCCTTTTTTGTCGGTTCGTCTTCCCGCTCGGTGCGAGCCACGCTCCAGCGATCGGCGGGAATCCACCTGCCTGCCAGCAGGACCGGCACCACCATCCACAGCGCGAACAGCGGAAACAGGGTCAGGTTGTCCACCGCGTTGGCTGCGGCAAACAAATCCGCGTCTTCAATTCCCAATCCCTCCCACAGAGAAACAAAATTCAGGCTGCCCCCGATATACGTTCCGGTGTAGGGGCCGGCGATTTTCCAGCTGTGCTCGTCCAGTATGCCGTGCAAGGGCGCTTGCAGAGCCAGGCTGGCGATAATCACTCCCGCCAAAGTGGCAATGCCGGCCAGCACAAACGCCACCAGCATGGGGCGACCCGCGGACCACACATCCGACAGGTTCACGGTAAACAGGATCACGCACACCGCGAACGGGACCGCAAAGCCGATAATCGAGTCGTAAAGAGCAGACTGCGTCGGAATCAGACCCAGATTCGAACACAATGCGCTGAGAAAGATAATCAGCATGATTGCCGAAAGGCGTTTGGCCCACGCATACCGGTGCACGAGTTGCAGCGCAAGCCAAATGACGCCCAGCAGAACGGCGAAGATAGCCAGCGGTTCAGTAATCATGCGCGATCGTGATAGCTAACAGGGTGTGGCAGGAATGGTGGTTCCGTGGCTCATTGTAACGGGCAAGTTCCACGCGGTGGTGGTGGGCGGGTGTGATGCCTGGTCAAGTTTCGCTGCAGCAGAAGCCCCAATTTTCTGCATCAGCCGGTCAATTCGCCGTTTAATGAATCGGGCAGACTTATCATAATAAGGCGGTTCACGATTCATTGGTCCCAGACAAATAGACGTTCTCTTGATCAACAACACATTCCCTAATCGACTTACCATTCAGTCGCTGACTGAATCGCTCGGTGCGCACCCGGATTTCGATGAACATGAGGATGTCGCGTTATGCGAGGATCCTCAAACCGGATTGCGGGCGCTGATTGCAGTCCACAGTACCAAACTTGGGCAGTCGTTGGGCGGTTGCAGAAGGTGGAGTTATGACGATACAGCCGAAGCAATCACGGATGTCCTCCGCTTGTCAAAGGCGATGAGTTACAAGCATGCCATCGCAGGAACCGCTCGTGGAGGTGGAAAGGCAGTCATTCTTGCCGATGCAGCCGCGGAAAAAACACCGGAGCTCATGAGAACCTTTGGTCGTTTCGTCGACTCCCTGAGCGGTCGATACATCACTGCCGAAGACGTGGGAACCAGTGTCGAGGATATGTTGTTCGTCAGGGAAACAACGCAACACGTCTCCGGTCTGCCCGTCGAGCATGGCGGAAGTGGGGACCCGTCCCCGATGACCGCGTACGGAGTGTATTGCGGTATCCTTGCCGCACTTGCCTGGCAGGCGGGACTGGCCGAAGACGACGCATGCAATGATTCGGTGGTTAACAACCGGGTTGTCGCAGTTCAGGGTCTTGGCCAGGTCGGTATGGATCTGTGCCGTCAATTACACGGGTCGGGTGCCAGGCTAATCGTTGCCGATGTTCATACGGATCGAGTCGGGCAAGCCTGTGACGAATTCAACGCCACGGCCACATCGCCGCAGGAGATCTTGTCCGCACCTGCGGACGTGTTTGCTCCCTGTGCGTTGGGTGCTGTATTGAGCTCCGACTCGATCCCGCAACTCCAGGCCACGATCGTGGCCGGTGCGGCAAACAACCAGCTGCGAGAGGACCAGGACGGCGCGTTGCTTCATCGACACAATGTGCTCTACGCTCCTGACTTCGTAATCAACGCCGGAGGCATCATTAATATTGCCAACGAGCAGCCAGCCTACGACCGTGATAAAGCCAAATCACAAACGCGGAAAATCTCCGGGACACTTTGGCAGATATTCAAGCGTTCCCGGGAGCTTGATCAGCCCACTTCCGCCGTTGCCAACGAACTCGCCCGGCAACGACTTGCCAGCTGTCCTGGCTAAAACTTCGCCGGGATCAACGCCGGGGCACGGAGCCGTTCACCGCTCCGCCGGGACTCGACTTCCCACGTGATAGTTGTGGCAGTCGACGCAACCGGAGGGCGCTCCGCCGTTGCGGTGACACGATGCACAAGTCGCCTTGTCAATAGGCCCAAAGTTGCTGGTCCATTCGTGCGGGTCGAGACTGGCGAAACAATGCTTGTTCGACTGCATCTCATTTATCTGGTGGCAACTCGTGCAATCGTGCAGCGAAGTCTGGATGTCGTGCGGTTTGTGAGAAAACCTGGTGAACTCGCGGATGTTGGGGTCGCGGTAGGCGGGCGTCCAGTTCATCCTGGCCGCGCCGGTGTCCGTATACTCGGCTGTATGACAGCTACGGCATTGGCCAACGCCGGTCGGCGAGTTCAGCGACTCGAACAGCATTGAGGTTTGTGTGGCGTCGCTGTCGTGGTGACGGACCGCCACGTCAGTCCAGCCCTTGATCAACGGATCCATGTGACCTGCCACACGCCAGGCAATCGCGAATCGCGCGTTGTCCCGGTACCAGCCTCCGTGTTCGCTGCTGGCCAATCGTGTGACGGCCTCCTGGAAGTACTGGTGTCCGGTATCGGGTTCGTCTTCCCTGACAGGGACGGGATCGACCGGTGGCGGGATTTCAACGGATTGCCCGCTTGCCAGCCCGGCCAACGGATTGACGGCCAGGACCGGGCCGTCACCATGGAAAGGCCCTTCGGTCTGATCCGTCGTCAGGTGCTGGTTGTTGATTCGCTGTGGACCCGGCTGGATCGTCGGGGGCGGCGGCTCGTAATGGGTAACCTGCGGCGATTCGACTTGAGGTGCTGGACCCGAATGACTTGTCGCATGATCAGGCGCCACGGTCGCCGGCGATTCCTGTCTGCGCAATTGATCGGCATACAGACGTCTGAGCGGATTGGTGGCCAGCGTGTCATCGTCCTCCTGATGAAATGACGGTCGCGCGAACAGGTCGGAGCGGGCCGGAATTCTCAAGGCCATCTCCCGTCGCGCGCGAATTTCCACTGGCAATTCCGGCAGCCAGCGTTGTCGAGCATCCAGGAAGATAGCCGGATGCAGTCCATACGTGAGATTTTTGACCTCGTTTTTGGGCAACTCCACGTTCCACGCGGCCTCCAGGCGTTGCTGAATGGCACCGTCGGGTTCGCTGGATAAATCGTACAGCAAATCCTTGATGGCCCAGGCCAGCTGTGCTGCTTCCGCGACATCTCGCGGGTTGTCAGGATCGAGATCAGAGAATTCAAAGTCGGTCGGTCGCTGGGCCAGAACAGCCGCGGCGGTCGGGTCGGCCATCAACAACATCTTCATCGCCGGCGGCAGGGTTCCGTCAAAGTCGCCGTCGCATTCGCCCGGCCATTGTCCCACCGCATGACCGTGTCGGGCCAGTGCCTCGGTGTCCAGCATCGGCAGCTGGAACAGCGTCCAGCCCTCACCACTCGTTTGGGTGATTTGCTGCTTGTGGCATTGGGCACAGCTGAGTTCAAAAGCGGCGACCAGCTTGACATTGCCCTGGTCGTCGTTGACATGACATCGTCGACAGTCAAACGAGGTTTCCTTTTCGGGAAAGTGCTTCAAACCGTGCGCGACATGGTCGAAAGCGATGCTGGAACGTCGCTGAAACGGCCAGCTGGTAAATTCCGGGTGACCCTTCTCAAAACTGTGAATGTAATTCACGTGGCAAGTCTGACACTGCTGGTCGGTGAGGGCCGACAGATTGACATCCGCACCGTGATGCTCGCGATGGCAAGTGGCGCAGGCCAGTTCCCCGCCGGCATTGCGCGGATCGGGAAATCCGGGTGAGGAATGATCGGCCATTGTATTGCTGGTCAGCACGGCCAGCTGATTCGGATTCATGCTGTGCGCGTGCATGGGAAACTTCGACATCAGGCTCTGGTCATGACATTCCATACACAGTTGGGATTGTGAAACCGGAATGTGGCGGCCGCCGCTGATTGCGTCCTTTAACCAGTTTCCCAGTGTCTGGTCGCCGGCTCCGTGACAGGACGAGCAGCGACTGGATCCCTCGTTCACCAGAATCTGTGCGTGACTGTGCGAAAGCGGACCCGGAGCGAAGAACTCGTTGCGTTGCGGGCTGGACAAAAACGCCAGCAACAATCCGATGATCAGCGCAGTAGTGGCAGCCGCGAAAATTCCCCGTTGCAGACGCAGCGATGGTGCAGGAATGCAGTTTTCTGTCGTCTCCATGTGCAGGCCGCTGCCGCCACAGTCGGCCTCAAGGTCCAGCGAACACTGCCAGTCGTCATGCGGCCGCACGTAATGTTTTTGTGTTTCACGCACATCCTGACTCATCGCAAACCGCCTCCGAACGAATGAGCCATCACGCCATGCAGCATCGCGGTGAGCATCAGTCCGTAAGTCAATCCGACGTGCATAAACAACCAGACCTTCAACCTGCCCTGCATCGCGCGGTGATAATCCAGATCTTCCTTGTCACGCACGATTTGCGCGAGTTGTCGGCTGGTCTGACGGTCGGATTCCGACAGGTAGCGATCCAGACCCTGTATTTCCAGGACCAGCTGACGACTGCGTCTTGGCGAAGGCGAAACTTGCCACGCCAGCGAGCGGGGTCGTTCGAGGAAATGAATCAGGCGATTAACATAGAAGCGTGCGAGCACGTCGGTGGAACGGGCGCTCTCGCGTATCAGCTGGCGGGCCCGCTCGACCAGTCTGCGTCGGAGCAAGGGAATTTGCTCGAAGATGACCTCGTGGTTGAGGGCCGTCAATTTTTTTGGCACCGTGCGTGTGATGTACAGACCATAAACACCGCTGCCAGCCACGATGACATAAAGTGTTGCCAGCAATCGCTCAAACGATCCGTTGGGAATGCCAAAGCCAGCGTGAGCAACAAAGATGGCGATCGAAACAAAGGCCACGCAAATGTGCGCCTGCATCCACGCAGCGCTGGTTCCCAGACGTGGCAGGAAGGCCAGCCGCTTGCGCAAGTTGTACGCCACCAGAAACCACAACGAACCCATTAACATGAATCCAGTGACCCATGCCGGATTGCGCAGACTGGATCGCAGCATGCTGACCAGCACCCACAATCCGATCACACAAACGGCCACAAATACGAAACCCCGGATGCGGCGACGACGCAACTGTTGTCGCCGGCCCGGCCGTTCCGTTTGTGAACTGGAATTACGGGTCATGTGCACCATCACTGTTGCGTTAACTGATACAGGGTTTGGGGAGTGGTCAGGTCGACGCGAGTCAGCGCATCGTGCGGGCAGGCGCGTTGGCAGGCCGGCCCGCCCTGTTGCTCGATGCAAAAATCGCACTTGGTGGCTTTTTGGATCGGCCGGCCCGTTTCGCTGTCGACCAGCGGCCGCCCTTTGCCGTCGCGAATTTCCACCAGGCGAATATTCTGATAAGGGCAACTGGCTGAACAGACGCCGCAGCCAATGCAAGTTTGGTCGTGAATGACGACATGTCCGGTAACCTGATCGCGTCCGATTGCACCAGTCGGACAGCCGATCATGCACACGGGATCGACGCAGTGCATACACGCGCCGGCGACCATCCAGTTTTCATGTTGCGGGCCTTGACGCAGGAACCGCGGGTTATTGTCATGAGTCGCGGCACAGGCTCGCACGCAGTCATCGCAGCGGGTGCAGCGATCGAGATCGATCAACATGGCTTGCGTTCCGTTGATGAACCGGTGTTCGACCAGGAACTCGAGCAATCCGGTTTCGATTTCCGGTTCCCGCCGGGCCAGCCGGCGTTCCGGTTTTTTGGGAACCGCAGCGGTATCCTGTGTGGATGGTTCGGGCAACGGCGGTGGTAACTGGTCCTCGCTCAAATGTGGCAGTACCAGTTCCTGAACCACTTTTGCCGGAATCCTCAACAAGTCGACATACCCGACGGCGCGTAGCGTTAGCAAATATCCGTGCTGCCGCGGTGAGCGCCAGTTGTGCGCGATTTCGCGCAACCCAAACGTCTGTCCCTTGCCGAGATAGGCGATCGTCTGCTCGCCATCGCCATACTTGCGGCTGACTCGGGCGAAGCCATTGCGTATCAGTATGAACTCTTCGGCAGGCGCACCCTGCCCGGCGATAACCGGCTCGGCGTCGATGCGTCGGGCCACGTCGTCGCGATCGAGTTTTTTGAATGTGTGCGTCCACTCGAAATTGCCCAGCGTCGAAAAACGCGTGGCCACGACCAGTTTATCCAGCGTGTCGTCGGGCAATCCGGCCAGCACAGGGATCTGTTCGAGATGGCCACGCAGACTGTGCAGCCGGTACAGGTCGTCGACATGTTTGCGCAATGCGGGATCGCGTTTCAGCAAATCGCGAAATCCCTGCCAGCGCATTTCCAGCACGACACATCGCGTGTCGGCCAGGACCGTGGCGGATCGCGGTGTTCGTGTCAGCGCCGCCAATTCGCCAAACAGCTGTCCGGCGGTCATACGCAGCGTATCGTCAGGGTCCAGCACACCCGGGATATCCTGAATGAAGATGCGGGTTTGATCACCGTGTTTACGTTGTCCGGTGCTGCCAGGCTGGGACGCCGGTGCGGACCGGGATTCTGCAAACCGCGAGTTCTTCCAACCCAGAGCCAGTGACTCCAGCCAGCTTTTCTTGCTGACCGGCTTGCGTCCAAGTATTTCCTCCGGCAATCCGGAAAGCGAAACCAGAGCGGATCCTTCGAGGATTAAGAAAGCGCTGTTACCGTAATCGCCCTGGCGAATCAGGATATCGCCCGGCTCGTAGACGCCCATGCGGCAATCGTTTTTGAGAATGCCACGCAGCGGCGTGCTTTTGGTGAAAGCGGATTCCTGCATCTGGCTGAAAGGCGCAACGGCCAGCAGGCGGGCCACATCTGCTTCGGTCATTTCCGGAGCAAACGGCGTATCCCAGCGTTGCGGTCGCTGAACCGAAACTTGAATGACGCCCATGTTGAAACTCCGTTTTCAGTACTATCCGTGCCCGTGGTGTTACCAGCCTGTCATCGATACCGGGCCTTGTCGGGTAACATTGAGTCGATGGCGGCGAGACGGCTGCCATCGGCCTGTTCGGCGAATTTGATTCCCAGCCGGCGGATTTCGTCGGCAATCCGATTCAACTGTTCCGCGTTGTTGATCTCCAGTTTGGCACGGGCGAAGGCCAGCAGGATGTCTTCCAGGAAGGGATCCTGAATCAACTGCTGGATTTCGTACAAGCCTGTGGCTACGCTGGCTGCCCGATTGGCGACGGTCAATCCGTAGTTCGCCCGTTCGGTGGCCAGCGCTGTGGCACGGGTGCTGTATTCCAGGTCGGCGATCTTTCCCACGACGAACATCACACGCAGCCGTTCCGGCGAACTGGCGGAATTGAACTGGCCATCGGTGCGCAGGAAATTGTGACGCACCATGCCCTGCGACCACGCGACCAGCTCGAAATCAGCGCTGCCGGCGTGGTGCGTGCCCTGATTGACCAGTTGTTCATTGGGCACCGTGTGGCATTGCAGGCAGCTTTGCGCCACCAGGTACAGGTTGCGCGGATTCCGCATCCCGGCATCGATACTGTCGGCCAGGCGTTCCTGACGATGACGCTCCGATTCGGATTCGCGTGTCGCCGTGGGTCCGCCATAGTCGTTGTGCAGTTGAATCCAGTCGGCTGCCGCTCCGTGGCAGGATTCACACGAGACACCCGAGACGACCCGCAAGCGGTCGCCTTCCTGCCGCGTGGTGTAATGGCAATTGATGCACAGGTTGCCGCGTTTGATGGATCGCTGGCCCATATTGCGGGCAATCTCTTTGGCTCGCGGATTGCGGTGCAATTGCTCGAATGTCTGGAAATGTGGTGTCTGCTGCCAGGTGCTGACTTCGCCCGCGT
This sequence comes from uncultured Pirellulaceae bacterium, assembly GCA_947258905.1. Classification (GTDB taxonomy): domain Bacteria; phylum Planctomycetota; class Planctomycetia; order Pirellulales; family Pirellulaceae; genus CAJQPP01. The sequence goes on from CAMYKF010000562.1 coordinate 11,111, forward strand.
GGCATTTGGCACAGGATTCGGCCGTCATGACTCTGGACGGATCGCACTGCGGCGGCTGGGCCGTGGCCGGGGACGATATACAGGCCACCAGCCATACCGTCAGGATGAGCGGCAGCCAACGGGTTTCGGTTGCGCGTTTTCGCGTACTCATGAATCAGACATCCAACTCAACAGGTTCGGCAGGAACGGCCATGCAGGGCAGACAGTAACCGGTTTCGCATTCAATTTGCGCCGGATCAGCGTAAGCTACCTGGCCTTTGATTAAGCGTGTTTGGCAGGTTCCGCAGCTGCCGGCGCGGCAACCGGA
>CAMYKF010000563.1 GCA_947258905.1 uncultured Pirellulaceae bacterium
TCTCGGGGTGAGTGCGGCTCTCGTCGATCTGCCGCTGGATCACACCTCCCTGGCGAATTTTGTTTTGCACGGTGTCGCCGTTGATCAGGTGCAGTGCCTGCGACAGGTTCGGGTCCATTTTGACTTCGCAGGAGCACACGGTATTGCGGCTGCTGCGGCCAAAAGTCGTCAGGAAGTAGGTCGACGTGTTGCCATCAGCGATTTGCACCGCGCGGGCACCCTGCGGCAGGCCCCGGAATTTGTTTTGTGTCTCGGTCACCTGGCTGATCACATCCAGCAGGATTTCCGAGCGAATGCGTCTCAGTAACGCATGCGAGAAATTGGAAAGGTCCGTCTCGTTGGTCGCATTGGTGGTGGTGCTCAACTGATACGTTCGGCTGGTACAAATGTCACGCACCAGGCGCTTGAAATCGTAACCGTAATCGGCGAAACGGTGGCCGAGTTCATCCAGCAACTCCTGATTCGAAGGCGGGTTGCTGACCCGCACATCGTCGACTTCGTGCACGATGCCGCGGCCGAGGAAATGCGACCACACGATATTGGCCAGGTTTTTGGAGAAGTAGGGATTCTCGGGCGACGTGATCCACTCGGCGACTATACGCCTGCGATCCTTGCCTTTGACGTCCGGCACTTCCCCTCCAAGGAATTTGGGCGCCATGTTTTGACCGGTCACCGGATGTTTGGCTTCACCGCCGCCGCGATTGTAAACCAGTCGTTCGCGTGGATCGTTGCCGCTGGCCTTGCGGCCAATCTGCGAAAAGAAACCGGCAAACCCGTAATAGTCATCCATCGTCCAACGGTCGAAGGGATGGTTATGGCACTGAGCGCACTGCAGTCGCATGCCGAGAAATACCTGGGCCACATTCTCGGTGACCTTCAGGACATCGCGTTCGTTTTCGTAGTAATTCGTGGCCGGATTGCTGAACGTATTGCCTTCGCTGCTGAGCAAGTTGATGATCATCTCGTCGATCGGGACGTTGCTGGCGATTTGTTCCTGCAGCCAGTTGTAGTAGAGCAGGGTGGCCTTGTAGCTGACTTGCCGACTGGAACGGACCTGCAGCAGTTCGGCCCATTTCATCACCCAGATCTCGACGAACTCCTTTCGCTCCAGCAACTGGTCCACCAGTTTGTTTCGTTTCTGCGGATCGGGGTCGGCAGCAAACTGCTGGATTTCCTCCACCGATGGCAAGATGCCGCAAATATCAAGGCTGGCCCGCCGGATAAACTCGCGGTCGCTGCACAATTCCGATGGCTGGATACGCAATTTTTTCAGCTTGCCGTAAATCAGTGTGTCGATGTAGTTGTTTTCCGGTACGTCCTGCCATTGAAACTCGACATCATCGGGCAACACGATAACGGGAATGCCCACGGTGTGGGTTTCAAACCGCGCCATGACAAACGCTTCGCCACGATTGGCCGCCTGTACCAGTCCTTTCTGATCCACCCCGGCCGAGTTGTCGTTGCTGGACATAAAGTAAGCGAGGTCCGTTACGTCACGGTCGTTGCCGTCGGAATAGATTGCACGAACGGTCAGTTGCTGTGTCGAGTCGGCACCCAGCAGCACCGCGTCCGGCGGATAGACTTCCAGTCGCTCGACGGCCGGGACTTCGCCCGGATCGTAAACGGCACCGTCGTTCAGCCACTCGATAATCGTTTCGTAGTGTTTGTCGTCAACGGCGACGGGCTGGCCGCCGGTGTGCGATACCTGACCGGTTGCTTTCTCAACCAGCAGGCAGTCTTGCGGCAAAGCCAGATCGATGCGGCGACCGGCCATCTCGCGAGTGATGCGGTGATAGTCACCGGACGGATCGAATCCATACAACGACAGGCGAAATCCGTCCTTGCCGCGGGCAGCACCATGGCAACTGCCGGCGTTGCAACCGGTCTTCATAAAAATCGGCATCACGTCCAGTTGAAAACTGACCGGATGCAACTCGCTGGAACTCGACACCGTCACCGGTATTTGTGCGGACAACTCGCCGACCTTGATGTCGAGACTGGTTTGACCGTCGGCCACCGGGAACAGGACGTTGTTTTCCAGCTTCGCAACTGCCACATCAGCCAGCGACTTCGTCGCCTCCGTTGTGACGTCGCGTGTGACACCATCCGGCATTACAGCCTGCACGACCAGCGATTGCAGGTCGCGGGCGTGAGTAATATTGATTTGAGCAGGGAAGACGCGCAATTCGGTGGCCGTCACGCCTCCGTCATGTGCTACGGCCGGCGCAGCGATCAGCAACCAGCAGGCCAGTGCCGGAATCATCATGGTCATGGGGATTTTGCGATTCATTGTTGACTCTCATTTTGTTTGCGAGCGGCTTCGCGTAATTTTTCCAGCCGGGACAGTGGCCGGGCGGCGGGTTCGGGCGGCGGTTCCGGTTTGGCTTCCGGCTCGGCCTGTTCCTGCGGCAGCGGCACGT
>CAMYKF010000564.1 GCA_947258905.1 uncultured Pirellulaceae bacterium
AAAAAACCAGTGGAATGTCCAGCAGGAACATCTCGGGATAATCGAACTGAATCATGCCTGAGCCACTCCCCGGGATGCGGAACGCAAACCCGCCCAGTTCAACAATGCCAAAACCATTGTGGCCCCGATCAACAACATCCATAACCAGGGAGCAGTCTCGGCCAGTGTAAACCCCGATTCCGCCTCGGCCGTTGCAGCGCGATTGCCGCTGGCCAGCTGTGACAAGTCCGATTCGGCGGCGTCAAAGAAATTGACGGAGAACTTGCCAAGCATGGTTTCACCGTCCACGACTTCATAAACCCCCGTCGATTTCACAGGCGGGATTTCCACGGTATTGAATCGAGGAATGCTCCGCGTGACAGAATCGGATCTTAATGTCAGGGGCGCATCAGTTGTCAAATCAACCTGGTGCGCGTCCAGTTCAAACTGCAACGGCTCGTTCACGCGGTAATTCCAGCGGCGCAATCCTGGCATGGTCGTGCGACACCCTTCGATCAGGTTGCTGAGCAATACCGGAAACGCCGGGCTGTCTGTGAAATTGGAAGTCGCCAGATCGATATTCAGTTCAAACGAGCGGTGAACGGTGTCGGAACGTGCACCGAGCAGAACCTTGTTGCCCACACTAATCATCGGCGTCAGCGGACTCTGCAATTCCTGATAACCAGTCCAGATCGTGCCTTGAAGATGAACGCCTTCGAGCAGTGGATTTCGCACGTCGACCAGGAACGGTCCGGCCGTCGTTTCCGCCGCCTCGCGCGCGGTTTCCGATTGATTCGCCGGACCGATCGACAATTGCCATTGATCCCCGGACCATTTCCTGCTGATCGGCTGGCCCAGTGCCGTGAAAACAAATGCCGCATCATTGAGGTCGGACATCAATGACACATTTGAAGTGCTTTTCAACAGACGCTGCAAAACGTCATTGGCCGGATGCTCGGCATCCAGCGCAGATGCTACTCGCACCACACGCAGACCAGGCTCGACCAGGCGAATTCGGCTGTCGGTCGGTAACCGGTCGTCAGCGGATTCAATCGCCAGATCGAGTGCCCCAAGCCCGCCGGGGATTTTTAGGGACAAGGGCAGACTGGACCGCGCCGCCACCTGCGAAGACTGGCGAAAAATCTCCTGGCCGTCCACGTAACCTGCCAACTCAGCCGTTTGCGGGATGTCGGAGTGATTGCGAACCCGAATATACAAACTCGCCTGCAATGAGTCGGGATCGATACTCCAGCGCGTTGTTTCAAACGCCAGATTGGACAACGACTCGCCGACGGAAACCGTTTCCATCTGTGGCGGCATCCCGGGGTAATCCCGCAAGTCATCGGTAACGAACAGCATGCGTCCGGAGGCATCGGATAACTGCGAAGCCATATCCCAGGCAGGAGCAAAACCATGCTGCGTATCCTGAGGCTGCCACGATTCCAGCAAGGGCTGCGCCTCGCTCCAGCGAACCGCCGGGCCCGCCAGCATGGTGGGCCGCGATCCGGTCAGGATCACACTGACACGTGTATTGCGACCTGCATCGCGAACGCGGGATTCGATTTCAGCCACTGCCCGGTCACGAAAGGACTGCGCCGAAACGGGGCTGGCCATCATCGACGCGGAATTGTCCAGTACAACCACAAGATGCGTTGCAGTGGACAGGTTGCTGATGCGTGGCTGCGCCAACAGGGCAGTTAACAGGAGGGCAATCAGCAATTCCAGCAGCAACGACCGCGTGATCGGCAACCGATCGCGTCGCATTCCCGCCGTCTGTACCTGCTCGTCACTGGCCCACAGGTGCAACCCGCCCACTTCCAGTCGCGGAAACCGACGCTGGTACAGGTGAATGAAAATGATGAGGGGAATGGCCAGCAGTCCCAGCAATCCCCACGGGTTGGCAAAGTACATACGTTGGTTAATTCAGTCCGGCTAGCGAGGCCGCAGAATTCCTGTGCGACAAAGGTCGTGGGTACAAATTCGATTCAGGCCGTCTTCCGCAACGACCGTAACAAACAGGCCGCCATTGCGCCGCACCTCTTCGCCCAATTGCAACTGCAGGGCCGACAGACGGCGCTTGTATCGCTCGACGGTCACGGTATTGATTCGCAAATCGAGAACGGCTGCCGATTCAGCATCCACCAGTCGCCGCCCACCGATCGTTTCGGGACTGGCTTCAAATCGTGTCAGAACCTGAACAACCCAAAACAAGCTGCTGTCCGACGACAGCCGCCTCATGATGGCCACCGGATCGCAGGGGAACAGGAAGTCGCTGATCAGGATCCGCGCTGATCGCGGCTTGAGCGGAACCTGGCCACGCGCTACGACATCGGCCATGTCGCCGCTTTGATCGAGTTCCAGGTCGGTGAGTAACTCGATTTCTTCGCCCGCCAATTGACGGGGCGGCACTTCATCACCAAGTAACAACAACCGCGGACGTCCTCCCAGCGCGGTCACCATCATGGCGAAGGCCGCTGCCAGTTGTTTCGCAACTCGCGACTTGTGTCCGTCCCCGGTCGACATGCTGCGCGACGTATCGAGCAAAATCCGGGTACGCGGGCTGATTTCCTCGCGATACATGCGAATCATCAATGCGTCGGTGCGAGCGTAGGCGGCCCAGTCGAGATGCCGAATATCGTCGCCCGGCAAATACTCACGATGTTCCTGAAATTCCAGCGAGCTGCCGGTCCCTCGCCCCAGCAATTCGCCGGCCTGACCCGTTACGGGGGCATTGGGCAAACCCAACTGAAACCGGTCAACCACCCGACGGACTTCGGGGTCACTTTTCATGCTTTGGCCCCCTTCTGCGTTGCCGATCCGGGCCCTTGGTCCGATTGCATCTCAATCACGCTGTCGGCGATGCCGCGGCAATTCAGCACAAATAGCACCAGACTCGATATCCCGAGCACTTGGAGCGTTATCATCAAATCTTCGGACAGGCCTCCGGAATTGGAAATCTCGAGCATGGTGGCCCAGGGGCTGCTGAACATCAGCCAGGTATATCCGATCACCGATTGCTGCACTTGTTCGATCGTTGCCACGATCAAATGCGGAAGGACAGCGGAAAAGGAAACAACCGTGAGAAACGTGGCTCGAACAAGCGTCGAGCGACAATCTGGATTTCGAGCCCGTAGCAGCCGTGAAATCAAAGTTGCAATTCCCGAATACAACATGGCATACGCGGTTGCCGCAAGCGCAAAATTCCGCCGAATCACTAGCGGGTCCCACGTCCCGAACGGGTCTGCGATCAGCAACAGTATCGCCGCAAAAAGAAACAGGTGCATCAAGACAAACACATATCCGCGCGAACAACCGGGCAACCAGGGAAACGCCAGATAGCGCAGGCCGCCCGGCATCCGCAACACCCGGCGTCTTACGCGTTGGGACATGGCTGGCCGTTCTGTACAGGAGAAATAACCCACGACGATAATCAAAAAAGCAGTGGGTAAAGCCAACCCGTTGACCAGAAACATGCTGGTTGTTCTCGATCCCGATGGCAGCGTAAAAAACTGAAAATACCACCAGGTAGTCCCCCATACCGCTACCATCAGCATGGAACACACGACTCGCACGCCGGTGGCACGATTGTCACTTTCAAACGTGATTTGAGCCACGGTCACTTCACGTAACAAATACACGACACCGACCAGTACCATGCAAATGCTGCCCAGTCCCATGAACGTGCTCCAAGTCGAGGGAATGGTCCAAAATCCAGGCTCGAACAGCGACAATGCGAATGAGGAGCAGTACACCAGCACCGCGATCAGTATCAGGGAAAAAAAGCCCTGCATCAGACGGTTGCTGGCAAGCGTACTGACGACCAGTGCCAGTGAGCACAATCCTGTTGAGGCAAATATGCCAATCACCATGACGAACAGCGCCGGCGTCCAGCGGAACCCCTGAAGCAGCGAGGTGAACGCAATAAAGGGGGTGATCGCGGAATAACATAACACGATCAGCGAAATGGCGGTCAGGAGCTTTCCATTGACAATGCGTCTCGCATTGAGCGTCGTGATACTGAGCATCTCAAACGTATCATCGAGGCGTTCGTTCAGCATGCTGTTGTAGGTCAGAAACGGTACAACGATGCCGATGGCAGTCACCAGCGGAATGAAGTAAAGGGCAAAAAACCACGGACCAAAAGCGTAATACTCCAGCGCGGAGCCGAAGTTAAGCGAACCAACCAGCGACACGAGCCAGCAGGCACCGATCAGCAACATCAACGTCCCCACGAATCCACGGCTCTTCATCGCCTGACGAACCTCTTTGACGAGAATCGGATTCATGCGATCTGCGAACCGGTCCGCCAGCGGCGGTCGATCCGGCGTTGATGTCGCCTCGGTACTGGTAGTCGTGGTTGCCGTGCTCACGTTGGGCTTGCCTATTGCGTAATGCCCCGGGTAATACTCATAAAGGCATCCTCCAGAGTCTGGGTCTTGCCATGGAATTCGATAATCGGGAATTCATGTTCGATTAATCGTTTCAGCAACTCGGCTTGCTGCTGCTCGTTGCCAGTGAACTCCAGCCGGAAACAATCGCCACTCATCTGACATGCCGTCACAAACGGTTGTTCCAGCAACCACTTGTGCAATGTTTCGTGCTGGGCTTGATCAAAACCGGACACTGTGCGCAACAGCACTTCATGCAAGTCGCCCTCCACGCGTGATGCCCGTTTTTGCCGGTGAATCTCGTCGACGTCACCGCTGACCAGGACCTTGCCCGCTTCGATGATCACTACCGAGTCACAAATCTCCCCCAGCTCGGTGAGGATGTGTGAACTAATCAGCACCGTCTTGTTCAGTTCGCGCGCCAGCAGGTGTACCAATTCGCGCAGCTCCACACGTGCCCGCGGATCAAGGCCCGCCGCCGGTTCGTCCAGAATGAGCAATTGCGGATCGTGAATCAGCGTGCGGCCCAGCCCCAGTCGCTGGGACATCCCCTTGGAAAGCGCCTTAATGCTCTTGTATTGCAGCTTGCGCAGTTCCGTAAACGCCAGCACATGATTGACCGCCCGCTGCCGGTCACGTCCCTTCAACCCGTAGGCCCGCGCATAGAAGTCGAGGTAGTCCTCCACATTCATGTTGCTGTACTTGCCGAAACTGTCCGGCATGTACCCGATGTGCCTGCGGACGCGATCGGGATAGTCGATCACCGAGTTACCGCAGACGATGGCATCGCCGTGATTGGGCACGTCCAGCGTGGCAATGATTCGCATGGTCGTGGTTTTGCCGGCTCCATTGGGACCGATGAAACCCACTACCTGACCTTCGGCCGCGTCGAACGACACATCGTCAACCGCGTGGAGATCGCCAAAGTACCGGGACAAGTGGCGCACGGCGAGTACCTGCCGCGACGGCGCGGGCAGTGGAACCAATTCGCTGGTCGCGGTGATCAATTCGACCGGTACGGTTTCATTCATCGCCAAAAAACCCCAAAAGCAAGTGCAACTCTTCCGTCGTGCGATACGAAGTCAAACCGATATCCAGTCGAGGTTCCTCGGCCAGCAAAGCCACATAGGAGTATGGAACCAACCCCTGGTCCACGTAATGCGGTCGAATAACTTCGGGCTTTTCAATGGATAACGTTCTGGTTAGCCAGTTGAATGTCCGTTCCGTCTGGCTGTTTCCGATATTGGACGCAAACGACGGGCCAGCATAGTGACCTCCGCTGTAGGTAGCCGTTGATCTAACACTCGCTGGCGGCGTGTTGACTCGTGGCCGCTTTAGGCTTTGCCGGGCAAGTCGCACTCGGAACCGTTCCACGTCATCCTCGGTTGCCGGTTCGAGTCGCAATGTTTCACCGGCCTCCACTGGCCCGCCAAAGTAGTACAGTTCGCTCCTGGTGCAGACCAGCAGTGATTCGATATCCCATTCCAGCCCGTTGGTCACGTCCAGCCCACTGGCATCACCCTCGCCGAATTGCAGGCGGCCGCGTTCGGTACGCGGAGTCGTTACCATAAACTGGCTGCGTTGATTGCCGCGATGAAAACTGCCCCTGAGCACCTGGGCGTCCGTCCAGTCCACACTGCCGCTCTGAAAGCCGCCGTCCTGCTGCCAGATCGGATACACGGCCGAATATGGCTCAAAACGCAATCCATCGCGGGGCGTAACCCCGGAATACATGGCCACGCGTGTCGTGGAAACCATGGTCTGCGAATCCTGGTCCAGTACCGACAGACTGCGCAGACGCACTCGATTGCTGGTGCCATTGGCAATCGTCGACCAGCCAAACAGCAACAAGCTGGTCACAATCGCGATCAACGGCGTAGTCCACAGCATCTGGCCAGTCATGTTGCGGCGTTTGAGCACCAGGTAATTGACAGGACCGATAATCAGTGCGAAGAGCGTGATCAAGGTGATGAAACTCCAGGTAGGCAGTTTCTGTACATTTGGATTGACAAAATTCATAAAACCATCGGCCCCGCGTCGCGGAGAAAATCCGTGCCGGGCAGTCCACGACAAATCGTCGTAACCGAGCGCGCTGAAAACATGGTGCCATTGAGGAGTGTGGACAGCGGCGTAAATCCGCGTCAAGTCCGCCGGCGAATCCGCGGACTTCACCTGAGAGGCGAATGATCGGAATTCGAAGGGATCTTCGCCGAAGGCCAACACCATGCCCTGTAACAACTGACGCCGGTGCAACGTCTGTTGCACCTCCTCGATTTTGCCATAACGATCTTCGAACTCGCCCAATTCGGTCGTCTCGGTTGTCCAGCCCGAGTCCGTGAACGCGGCATTGGCTCGTTCGAACACCGGAGTCAATGAATCCAGTTGCTCATCCAAACGCCGCAGGTTGTAGATGATCAACGATCCGCCGGTACCGACCCACCTCAACAACTCGTTTACCTGTGGCTCGTCGAGCTCCCTGGTAAACGCCGAAGCGTCAAACATGACGACCTCGACTCCGCTGTATGCGAGCCAGTTGTCCGGCAATTCCTCAGGCAAAATTGTCGTGATGGATGCGCTGGACGCTCCCCGTATACCGCCATAATACATGGAACTGCGGCGTAAATATTCGCGAAGCCCGCCCCGGTCAGGAGTCGCCTCGGCGACAATCAGAAATGATCCGACTCCCAATTCACCGGCAGCGGTCAAGACGGGAAAATTGATCGATTCCAGTTTCTCTCCGTTCTTGTAAACCTGAACGTCAAAGGAGTTTCCCATACTGACAATCGGCAGTAACAGCGTCATTTCGGTCGTCGCATTTTGAGCCAGGGTGACGCGTTTTTCGACCGTTGGAAGCAGCACGCCCTTGACGCCCCCGAAACCCGTGGCCACAAATCGCAGCTCCGCGTACGGGCCACGATTCCTGACAGTCATCCTCAGTGGATAGTAGCCACCGCCATGAACCGGCGACCACGGATCCTTCAGCTGCACCTCAATATCTTCCTGACTGTACTTGACCTGGGAATGAAGTTCCTGCGGGGCCACAGCTGCCAGTACGACGCACAGGTATCCGCAAATCCATGCACCCTTGGATGATGTCTTCCCCATGTTCATGAACGTTACTCTCCCAGGTCCGGCGGCAGAGCGCGATCGATCTCGGGTACGCTGGAAACAATTTGCTCGACCATGCGCGTCGTCGTCCAACCGTCCAGTTTCGCGGAGTAATCAAGGATCAGCCGATGGCCCAGAACCGGTTGTGCCACGCGGCGCACCTCTTCGAAACCCACATTCGGCTTGCCAGCCATCAGCGCGGCGGCGCGTGAGGTTCCGGCCATGGCAATCGCGGCCCGCGGTGACGCTCCATAGCGAACATGTTTTGTGACTTCGTCCGGAGTATCCGGAGCGGAAGGATTGGTGGCGGACACCAGTCGCGCGATGTATCCGGCAACCGCATCGGGCAAGTGAACCTGGTCCACCATCTGGAACAGGTCCCCCAGCTCGGAAGCAGAAAGCACCTGTTCCAGTTCGGGGGGCTGCCCGTGACGACGTGTCGAAATGATTTCCTGCAACGTCTCCTTGCCAACACCGTGCACGTCCACCTTGAACGTAAAGCGGTCGACCTGGGCCTCGGGCAGCGGATAGGTGCCTTCCAGTTCAATTGGATTCTGTGTCGCCAGCACAAAGAAGGGCTGAGGCAGTTCGTGCGACTGACCCATCACCGTAACGCAATGTTCCTGCATCGCTTCCAGCATGGCCGCCTGGGTCTTGGGCGTAGCCCGGTTGATCTCATCGGCCAGCAAGAGGTTGGCAAAGACCGGACCCGGATGAAAAACCAGTTCCCGGCCAGTCCCCGTCTCCTGCAGTATTGGCGCGCCTACGATGTCGCTGGGTAACAGATCGGGCGTGAACTGGATGCGGCGAAATTGAAGACCCAGCAGCCGTGATAATGATTTGACGAGTTCGGTCTTTCCCAAACCCGGCAAGCCCTCCAGCAATACGTGCCCCCGCGCCAGCAGGCAAATCACCACCGACTCGATCATCTGTTCCTGGCCGAGTATCACGGACTGCATGGCTTCCGTTAACCGCCTCAAGTGAGTTTGGGCGTGGGATACCTGGTCCGGCGTCAATAATGCTGAAGCAGCAGGTGAGGTTTCAGTCGACAACTCGATGGCTCCTTTGTCGCAGGGGAATTGATTTCAGTGCCGGCAGGCGACAACAGGTATACGAAACTGGCGGAAGGGATGTGCGTGGGGAAACCAATTTGGCAAGTCGGCGACGAATAATCCGGATGGAATCCGGGCAAGTTCGCATCATTCGTCGTCAGACCCAAAGTATTTTTTGACCACTTCGCGGTGTCGCGGACGCAAGGGTTGCTTCCAGCCCTGGCCACCAGCCGTATCGCCCACGGAACGGGCAGCCGATCGTCCGTTCGGTGCAACCGGATCGGCATTCGGCTTGGTAATCCTCGTTCTTAACAACTCACCTTCCTCGTCAGGAACGCCCTGGGGAATGGCCACTTCGCGAAACTTGATTCCCTGTTCATCGGATTCCTCACCCCATGTCAATTCGGCATCGCCGCGTCCTCTGGTAATTCCACCTGCACCAGGCATGCCCGAACCGGGCAGCAAGCCGCCGACCAGTCACAAACCGCCGTCCTTGCAGCCTTCGCAATTACATGGTTTCATGCAGTCGCCGATATTCTCACACTGACCTTCAATAAACTCACCCAGTTCAGCGAGTGCCCGACGGAGCGCTTCGGGATCTGACGGCAGCCGGAAATCACCGTTACCGGCGAACTCATCGAGCCCCTCGAATCCGGATTGTTCGCCTTCACGGCCAGCGGATTGCGAGTCATTGGTCCCGCCGGGAGACATCAACTCCTCCATCATTTGCTCCAGCTGTTCGCGCTCGGAATCGGTTGATGCGGTGGAGTTATCGAGCGACTGTTGCAAAGCCGAAATGGCGCCGGCCGCCTGCAGCAGCTGATTTTGGCGGTTGGCCAGTTTGAGGTCCATTTTCTGCTGCAAGGCATCCACGGTTTCCCAGTTCTCGTGCGTCAGTGGATTGAATCGGGTCTCGCGGGCCAGCTTTTCGATTTCTTCTTCCAACTCGTCCTTGTCTTCTTCACTCAGGACATCACGCTCATCCAGTTCATGCAACATGTTTTCCAGACGGGCGACTTCCGTCGTGGAAACGGTCGAAGGCGTCATCTGTAACGACTGAATGGTCCGCGGCGGAATCAGGCAGGTCACCAGCAGAAAGGCAACCGGAACGATGAGGTGTTTGATCGCGCGTACCGGACGCAGCGTGGGAAGGGCTTTGCGCCATACTTGTTCAGCGGCAGGCAGATGGTCTTCCCATTGATCGTCTGGTGTTTCCACCAGTGTCATCAGCAAACCGCCGGCGCCGATGCGTCGATCCAGCATCGCCACCGACTGGTCATCGTGCCAGGGATTCCGTCGGCTGACCAGCCAGGCTCCGCCGATCACGGGGATCACGGCCAGCAGACTCCACAACATGAATGGCCACAGGTCCGGCCAGAATAACTTGGTGGCCAGCAACAGACATCCGGCCAACAAACAGAATACGACAACCCAGTCGACAAACGACTTGAGGAACAACCCCAGCTGCAATCGTCGTCGAATTCGCTGCAACCAACGCTGCCGCCCTGACTTTGCAGAATCAACCATCCTGCTGCCCCTTATGCTTGGTCCGGTGTGGCTGTTCATTCTAGGACGCATCGGCGTAACGAGCAAAATCCAGGTAACCGGTATCGCCGAAATCAATGCGGGCAATCAGGCGATTTACCCATAACCATGGTGCAATTTTCTGTCCCCAGGAAATCGACACACGGGAATCGGGCGGGCTTTTCATCCAGTTTTGCTACGATTCCGCTATTCGGTCAGCTTGAGCGTCACGCCTGGGCTCATCGCCGGCCGTCGATAGATCAGGCGGCCGCGGGGAAAGATTCCACTAACTGGTCCCCTTCGCGATGGAATCGAAAATGAACGGGCGACCGCACTTGCTATAACATGGGAAATGACGTTGCTCACAGGTTCGCTGGAAGGAAGTTGCCGTGAAATATGCCGTGTTCTGTTTCTTGTGGTTGTTGGCAAGCAGTGTGGCGGCACAGGATGCCAGTGAAATCTGGCTGTTCGACGTTGCGGAATCCGACGGAACATGGACGCTGAATAATGGCCGGAATGTGTCGCAACACCCCGGATATGACAATCAGCCGTATTTCCATCCGAGCGAACCTCAGTTGTTTTTCTCATCATTCGACGACGAGGGACGTTCCGATATCAAACAACACAACTTTGGCAGCGGCCAAACCACCCGCTTCACCGAAACCAGCGAGCGTGAATACTCGCCCACCGTTACCCCTGACGGCAAGTTTGTTTCCTGCATCATCCAGCGTGATGACGGCGCTCAGGACCTTGGCCAATTCCCCGTCGCAGGCGGCGGGCCCACAGTACTCATCGATGATCTGATCGTCGGATACCACGCGTGGATGGACGACCAGCGACTGCTGCTGTTTGTACTTGGCGACGTGATGACGTTGCGTGTTTACGATCTGGAAGCCGGAACCAACCGGATTCTTGCCGAAAACCCGGGCCGCTCGCTGCATCGTATTCCGGAACAATCGGCGATGAGTTTCGTGGACAAGCAAACCGACGATCGCTGGATCATCAAGCGTGTCGACAATCAGTCACTGGAGATTTCGGAAGTTGCCGATACCCTGCCCGGCCGGGAAGATCTGGCATGGACGCCCGACGGGAAAATCTTAATGAGCGACGGGACCGCTCTGTTCCTGCTGAATCCAGACGATCATGCCGGTTGGCAAACGGTGGTGATTGACCAGGCGGGATTAACCGAAATCACTCGCCTGGCTGTCAGCCCTGACGGTCGACGTGTTGCCATCGTGGCTGCCGAGTAGCTTGCAGTCTAACCCAGGTGCAATAGGAGTATCCGATGAGCAAGTTTGTCTGGATGTTGGCCTCGTTGTTGATTGGTCTTGCCTTACTGCCTTGGTCAGGACGTTGATTCCGACGGCGATGGCCTGTCGGATTTCCACGAACAGCATAAATACCTGACGGATCCACAGAATGCCGACAGTGATGGCGATTTTCTGACTGATTATGCGGAGGCATTTTTATGTACACAGCGATTAAATCCCGATACGGATAACGACGGTTTTTCTGACAAAGATGAACTGGACTTTGCCGCTGACCCGTGTGATGCAAACAGTATCCCCGCGAATGTTTTTCTGAAGTATTTTCTGGCAACAGGCAATAATGTGACTGTATTGAACAGCGCTACACCTGTTATAGGAAATTATGCTAACAGTGTCGGCAGCGCATTTATTACCGGGCCTGATATATCTATAGAAAATACAGCGGCTCCCGTCATTTTTCCCTTTATTGTGAATTCCACTGGTACTGTGTTTGTCGATGGTCCTGTAGTTTCAATTCGTAATGATGCCGTGCCACCTATTGAGCCATTTGGTGCAGTAAGCAACGGTGTAGCAGGTGGCCCTGCTATTTCCATTCAGAATTCTCCATAAGAAAAGGTTTACTTCGATTTTTAATGAGGGTCAGGCAATGAAACAAAAAAATATGACTAATGTGACGAGTGCTTTATTCATTTCCGGGCTATTAAGTTTGGGGCTTGTAAAATCGGCTTTTGGATTTGGCACCAGTTCAGATGGTAGCGATGGTGCTTTGGATTTTACCTGGGCAGTTAGTAATGTAAAGGACGCACAAGGTTGCTCGGTGGTGTTTGATCCCGACGTGCCAGCGACATTTGATGATAACGTTTCCAGACAAGCTATCGATCCCGATAATGACAATGTTTTTAATTTTACCACCATACTTATTCCCACTGGCGTGACGGTCTGTTTGCAGGCAGACAAATTAAACTGGCGTCCTGTTTATTGGTTAGCAACAGGCGATGTAGTTCTTGAATTTAATGGCATACTGGATCTGAGTGGAAAAGCGGGGCATGTAGCGGCTACTGTAGGTGAGGGACGTTATCCCGCTATGCCTGGCCCGGGAGGTTTTAGTGGTGGCTTAGGTGCATCAAGCTTGAACGTTGCGCAACCCGGGTTTGGGCCAGGTGCAGGTACTCCCGCGCCAGGTGATCACCGCTCAGGGTCGGCCGGTCACGCGGTTGCGGGTTCGGCAAATTCTGGCGTTGCGGGTGCGACCTATGGATCTCCGTTTTTAATACCTCTAATCGGTGGGTCGGGCGGGGCAGGTGCAGGTGGCGGGGTCATCACGCAAGCTATTTCTCGAACCGGTGGGGGTGCGGGCGGAGGTGCAATTCTTATTGCAAGTGACACCCAAGTAGTTAATAACGGAAAGATCTTGGCTACCGGTGGAAGTGGCTTTGGTATATTTGGTGTGGAGAGCGGGGGAGGTAGCGGCGGCGCTGTTCGTATATTGACACCTAAATTTTATGGGACTTATAGTGGTTGCTGTACATATTCAGGCATTATTAATGTATCCGGTGGGACAAATGGCGGGAGTGCGGGCAGAATAAGAATTGAAGCAACTAATAATTCGTATGCTGGTCTATATTCCCCTGATAATTCTGATAGCATTCGCGTAAGCGCTTTAGTTGATACGACACCATTCTTACCCAGCGATTCGTTAGTACCTGGTTGGCCTTCGGTACGTGTAGATAGTATTGATAGTATCACCCTGCCAGTGGA
>CAMYKF010000565.1 GCA_947258905.1 uncultured Pirellulaceae bacterium
CCTTCGGAGCGAAGAACTCGCGCGGTATGATCGGGTTCCGAACAGCGAACGCACTGCCCATCGGTCCCTTTTTCCGCTTCTCCTCATTGCCGTTGATCTTCTTGTGGAACTCACGCAACTTGGCAAAGCGACGCGTCGTCGAATCAGGGTTCTTCGACAAGCACTCTGGGCGTGCATACTTGATGCGCTTGAGTGTCTTCGGCAAAGCGGGATCATCCAGCGATTCATAGTTCCCGACGAGGACGGCGACTTCCTGGACAACTCCCTCGCGCTCGTACTTCATCCGCTTGGGCGATCGATCCTGGTTGATCCCGATACCCTCAAGTCGGCCGGTGAAGTCGAAGTTCTTGCGATGAACATACGCCGGCAGCTTGTATCGCTTGCGAAGTTCGTGGACCAGCCGCTTCGCTTCGGTCTCGGCACCTTCACCCGCAAACGAGGTCGCGAAGATCAGCCAGGGACCATGTTCTTCAGCCAGTTGATAGTCGGCCTTCGCGTCCGCCTTGACGCTTCGAAAGGAGATCAATTGCCAAGGGGGCTTGGCCGAAACCACACTGGTGATACCGATGGCCAACGCGAGACAGCCTGTTGTGACAAACCTATGCCGGTGCATGCACGAACTCCTCGACACGCAGTCAACGAAATTGCGACTCAATGGATTGAGCGGCTCAACGGCCGCCATTGCCCGATCGGGCCAGCGAAATGGCGGCGGAGTGTAGCAAGGGGCGCCGCCGATTTCCAGACCGTTTTTCGTTTGATTAGCCGCGTGCCCCCATTGAATTCAGACAGCGCAGATCATCTGATCGAGCACATTCCCGGCTTTGACGGAAACCAATTCACCGGGTGTGCGACCGCCCTCGTTGAGGACAACGGGAGCGTATCGACAGGACGTGCCCACCCACCGAGATGAGTCGGCCGCTAGCTGTGACTCAACCAGCACGTCTAACTCGGTGCCGTTCAGACTCTGGAAGTAGGCGTTTCGCAGTTCGAATTCCAACTCCGCCAATCGGCGACTTCGATCCGACTTCTGCCGTCTCGTGATCTGATCGGGCATTTCGGCCGCGGGTGTTCCACGACGAGCGCTGAAGGGAAAGATGTGAACCTTTGAAAAACCGACCGTGCGTACGACCTCGCAGGTCTGCTGAAAGTCTTCGGCCGTTTCGCCTGGAAAACCAACGATCAAGTCCGTTGTCAGGGCCGGGCGATCGAGTCTTTCCTTCACCAGTTCGCAGCGATCGACAATGTGCTGCACACTCCAGCGTCGCCGCATGCGTCGGAGTACCGAATCGCTGCCGCTTTGCAAACACACGTGCAAGTGAGCGCAAACCTTGTCGGAAGATTCCGCCATGACATCGATCAAATCGGCCGTCACTTCGGTTGCTTCGATACTGGACAGTCGCACGCGAAAGTCACCCGGAATGTCGCAGATGTTTCGCACCAGTCGTGACAGTCGCACCCAGTCTGATTTGGATTTTCCGCGATTGAAGTCCACGCCGTAGTGCCCCAGGTGAATACCCGTCAACACGACCTCGCGATAGCCTCGATCGACCAACCGCTGGACTTCCTCCAGCACTTCGGCCATGGGTCGACTGTACATGTCGGGACGCACGGCTGGAATGATGCAGTAACTGCAACGCAGCAAACAGCCA
Organism: uncultured Pirellulaceae bacterium; assembly: GCA_947258905.1. Classification (GTDB taxonomy): domain Bacteria; phylum Planctomycetota; class Planctomycetia; order Pirellulales; family Pirellulaceae; genus CAJQPP01. The sequence goes on from CAMYKF010000565.1 coordinate 1,650, forward strand.
TCCTGCACCTTCACCCAGGCCCGGTGCCGGTTGCTCATCCCCGAAATGCCGTTGGGAATATCGACCACCCCGAACCGACCCAGCAAATCGGGCAATTCGCGTTTGTTCGTGACAACCTCCGCGACCCCCGGCAACTCAGCCACTTCCTGCGGAGCCCGAGTGGCGTAACAACCCATGACCACGATCCGCGCGTCGGGATTCTGGCGATGCATACGGCGAATGATCTGGCGACTTTTGGAATCGCCTTCAGCGGTGACGGTACAGGTATTGACCAGGCACAGATCGGCCGGCTGGGAGCGGTCCGCCTCGCCATAGCCGATCCCCATCAGGGCTTCGCGAATGTACTGCGTCTCGTACTGGTTAACCTTGCAACCAAGCGTGTGCGTCTTGAGTTTCGCGGTCACTCGCCCGGTTCCGGTTCAATGGTTGCCCACATCGATCCCTGGCAACGCTGGATCAAATCGTCGCGGCCATAGGAATGGATTTGATCCCGCTTCAACTCGGCGTGTTCGCGGGTGGTCGTCAGGCAGATGGCCCGGCCGCCGGAATCGACTTCTTCAGCGATCTTGAAGCCTTTCTCGATCGAATGCCCGAACAACTTGCGCATCATCATGATCACATATTCGTAGGAATGATCGTCGTCATCCCACAGGATCACATGATAACGCGGTTGGCGTTTCGGCTTGCGACGCTGATTGGTTTTAGGACGAACGACAGGTTCAATGACGGCCGAACCACTTTCGGACATGATCTATTCCTCTTGGCAATCCGTTGAACAACTTGGGAAACGTCTTCTCTCAGGTCTGAAAACGACTGGCGGGGTGCCCGACGAGCGGGGGCCACAGCACGATGATACCCACCGCCGTGAGTCGGCGGTATATTGTAACCTGCGTCCATTTTAAGGACTGTGCCGCCACTCGACCAGCGAAAAATCATCTGAAAAACCGTGTTTCGCCGCCCGGCCGCAAAACAGCGACCAGTCCCGACCAGTACCACTCATGAAAGGTCTCGCCCATGACTCAGCAGACGGCAAACATCCAGAATTATCTCGATGAACAGGCCGGGCGTTTTCAAAACGAACTTTGCGACTGGCTGCGCATGGCCAGCGTCAGTACCGACAGTCAGTTCGCCGATCATGTTCGCGCGGCCGCCGGCTGGCTCAGGCAACGCTTTGACGACCTCGGCTTCCAGTCCGGACTGATCGAGACGTGCGGACACCCGATCGTGTACGCTGAATCGCCACCGGTACCCGGCGCACCCGTCGTTCTGGTCTACGGGCATTACGATGTGCAACCACCCGATCCGCTGGACTTGTGGCACACACCACCATTCGAGCCCCGCATCGAGGACGGCAAGGTGTTTGCCCGCGGCGCCACGGACGACAAGGGCCAGCTGCTAACGCACGTACTCAGTTGTGAAGGCTGGATGAAGACGGCTGGCGCGTTACCGCTGCAGATCAAATTCCTCATCGAAGGCGAGGAGGAATGTGGCAGCAAGGGTCTCTATGAGTTCCTGGCCGGCAAATACGACGGCGATGGCATTTCCGCCCACGATCGATTGGCGGCCGACATCTGTGTGATTAGCGACAGCAGCCAGTACGCCCCCGGCATGCCCGCCATCACCTACGGCCTGAAAGGCATTACCTACTACGAATTGCGACTGGACGGACCCAACCGCGACCTGCATAGCGGCACCTTTGGCGGCTCAGTCAGCAACCCCGCCAACGCACTGGTCAAAATTCTTGCCGGCCTGATCGACGATGCAGGTCGGGTGCAGATCCCCGGCTTCTACGACGACGTCATCGAATTGACCGAACGGGAACGCGAAGAGTACCGGTCTCTCAATTTCGACGACGCGGCGGCCCGCCAGGATCTCGCCGTGGATGCCTTTACGGGCGAAGCGGGCTATTCAACTCTGGAACGACGCTGGGCCCGTCCCACATTTGACATCAATGGATTGTGGAGCGGTTATCAGGGCGAAGGCGCCAAGACCGTGCTGCCCGCCAAAGCCGGTGCCAAGTTCTCGTTCCGGCTGGTGCCTGATCAACAGCCGGAAAAAATCAAGGCCGGACTGGAAAGACGCATTAAGGAATTGTGTCCTCCTGGCATTCGCATGGAACTAATCGACATGCACGGTGCGCCCGGCGTGCTGCTGCCGATCGACAGTCCGTTCATGGAGCCGGCAGCCCGGGCGATCGAAGCCGGATTCGGCACACGCCCTGTGTTCATCCGCTGCGGTGGCTCCATTCCGGTCGTCGGGGCCTTCAAGGAGATGCTGGGGATCGATACGCTGCTACTCGGCTGGGGCCAGGACGATGACAATCCGCACAGCCCCAATGAAAAGTTTTCCCTGGAAGATTTCCAGCGCGGCATCAAGGCCAGCGCCTGCCTGTGGCAGGAAATCGCCGACATGAAACAGTCGTAGCCACACACAAAAACCAATGAGAGAGCGAGGCTCTCCCGGCGCGGCGGGAAGCCAATCAATGGCTTCGACTCGGACGAAGCCTCGCCCTCCCAGGTTGTTACAGTACACCAATCCTCAGAAAAACATCCAACCACACATAACGGATTATGCTCGATCGAAAATTCATCCTCGAAAATATCGAGGCCGTCAAACAAAACTGCGCCAACCGAGGCGTGCCCGAACAAGTCGACCGGCTGGTGGAACTGGAAACCCGACGTCGCGAGAAACTGGCGGAAGTCGAGGAACTGAATCGCCGGGCCAACGAGGTTTCCAAAACCATTGGTCAGGCCAAAGATGACGCGGAACGCGAAGCCCGCAAGGCCGAAGGCAAACGACTGCGTGGCGAAAAGGATGCGGCCCAGACCGAGCACGACCAACTGGATGCCGAAATCCGCGAATTCCAGGCCGCCCTGCCCAACATGGCCCATCCCGACGCCCCCATTGGCGCCGATGACAAGTCGAATCTGGAACTCAAACGCGGCAAATACGAACCGCGCGAGTTCGATTTTCCCGTGCTCGATCACGTCGAACTCGGACAAAACCACGACTGGATCGATTTCGAAGGTGGTGCCCGCACTACCGGATCAGGATTCTATTTCCTCAAGGGCGAATTGGTCCTGCTGGATCTGGCCCTGCAAAAATTCGCCGTCGAATTCCTCATGGAACGCGGTTTCACGCCCACCATCACGCCGGACATGGCCACCGACGCCGTGCTGGAAGGCATTGGATTCATGCCTCGCGGTCCTGAAACGCAAGTGTACAGTATCGAAAACATGGAACTGTCGCTGGTCGGTACGGCGGAAATCACACTGGGCGGCCTGTACAAGGACGAGACGTTGATGCTGGATGACCTGCCCATTCGTTTGTGCGGCATCAGCCATTGTTACCGTACCGAAGCCGGCGCGGCCGGTCGCGCATCGCGTGGACTGTATCGCGTGCATCAATTCACCAAAGTCGAGATGTTTGCGTTTACGACGCCAGAAGCCAGCGAGGCCATGCACGATGAACTGTTGCAGATGGAGTGCGAGTTGTTTGACGCACTGGAAATCCCCTATCGCGTGGTCGATACGGCGACTGGCGACCTGGGCGGTCCGGCCTACCGCAAGTTTGATTTGGAAGCATGGATGCCCGGTCGCGGCGAGGGCGGTGAGTGGGGCGAAGTGACCAGCACTTCCAACTGTACCGACTATCAGGCGCGACGCCTCAACGTGCGTTACAAGGTCAAAGACAAGAAGGGCACGCACTTTGTGCATACACTCAACGGCACGGCGCTCGCGCTGTCCCGCGCCCTGATTGCCATTCTGGAGAACCATCAACAGGCTGACGGCTCGGTAACCATGCCATCGGCCATTCGACCCATCATTGGCCGCGACAAGATCGGGTAATCGTTTCCCCCTTTTTCAAAGGGGGAGGCAGGGGGGTTCATAAAGGTGGGTTGAGGGGCACCAAGGTGGATTAATGGGGTGCACAAAGTGGGTCCTCAAACAGGACAACCACCTGTCATTCCCAATCACTTTCCGGCATTTCCCTCAAAAAAAACCGAAGAACCCGCCGGCTTTCGCCGTTCCGCTTGATCCCGATGCTTCCCCGGTGGGTTAATCTGGTCAGAAAGGCTGTTTCGGAACCAAAACGTAAAGAGCATCGCTGCCACCAAGTCTCACCTGAAATTCGAATCGCTGGAACCGCGTCAACTTCTCGCGGCTACGGTTTATGTCGACTTTGGCTTCGGATTTGAACCGCAGGGGGGCTTTCCGATTAATGACACGGACAGCGCCAGCCTGAACGGACCAAAGGTATTTGGCAGCGACTATTTGCTGACCACGTTGTCGCAGGATTTGCGGGCTTACAGTCCTCAATTTGATGATCAGGCCGTTCAGGACTATGTCGATGACCTGCTGGAAGAAGTCAATGTGCTGTTTGAGCCTTTCGATGTCTCAGTTCAATACGCCCAGGCAGCAAGTCTTTCCGACATCGCTAACACTTTGCAGTCGACGGCTACCAGCGACGCCTACATCTACGTAGGCGGCATCACGCCGGACACTGTGCCCTGGGATTTTGGGGCGGCGGTCCAGGACATCGGCAATCTCGAAGACAACCTCGCCTTTGTTTTCACCGGCGAGCTGGAGTTCAACGTCTTCGGCGTACGGGAGTCGATTGGAGCCAATATCGCCCGCCAGGCCGGCATCTCCTTCGGTCTCGCCACCACCGAAAACTCAGTTACAGCGACGATCACGGACGTCATGTCGGCCGCTGGAACGGACAGCAATGGTGACCACACGACGACACAAATCAACGCTAACAAGTACTACGAGTTTCAGCGTCTGGGCATGCCGGTCAGCTTTGTCAATGGCGTGTCACCCGGCCAGCAAAACTCCTTTGCCGCGCTGGAAGCGGTCGTCGGCATGAACCCCGCTGGCGTCCAGTATTTCACGACCAGCGGCGACGCCGACAATATCCGCGTCGAGATTATTGATGCCAACACAATCGACTTTGAAATCAATGGTCAAACCTTTTCCAATATTGACATCTCCAAGGGCATGATCATCCGCAGCACGCAGGAGGCAGCCGACACCATTGCCTTTTCGGGTGCCGGCGTCGACGTCGTCGTTAACCGAACCGAGATCGCCGTCAATGACAACATCCAGATTACTGAGCGAAGTTTCTCTTTCTCGCAATTTACCCTGCAACTCGGAGCCGCTGCCGATCAGGTGCTGGTCAACGAACCTGCCAGTACCTTTACGCTGAATACCGGCGGCGGTGACGATACGATCTCGGTGGCCACCACCGAAACCAATTTCAAGTTCACGCGACTCGAGAGCGGTGGTGGCAACGATCGCTTTGTCATGCTCAACAACAAATACGCTATCCCGTTTATCGACGCGGGACCGGGCCGTGACACGCTGGATCATCCCGGCGGCGGCAACGTATGGTTGTGGGATGTCAATGAAGATGGCTTTGTGTTTGGGTTTATCGACCAGATATCACCCGATGCCGAATATGCGATGTATGAACGGTTTGAGGACATCGCCGGACCCGTCGATCTCAGGTACAGTTTCTCCACCTGCATCGACCCGAGATGCACCCCTGCGCCAGTTCCTGTACGCGATGATTTCCTCACCACGATCATCGATAACGATCTGATGACGATCACGGATCAGGTCACTGGCAGTTCATTGACGCAGACCGCAGCGGAATACGCCATCGGTAACGACGTGTTCGTGCTGTCGACTGCGCGGGACATGACTATCGACGGCAGTTATGTGCAAATCTCGTCGGATCTCGATTGGCAAGTCGGCACCCTTGATCCAATTCAGCATAGCCTGGTCGTCGTGACCACCGCGGTGGTGAGCGAATCCGAGGTGCTGGTCAGCAACCGTGCCGGTGCCGGACTGTTAGTGGAATTCGCAGCCGATACCAACAAGTTTACCGGGTTAACTGGCGGCACCCTGCAGGTAGAAAGTGTGCGCGGGGACATTGTAATTCATGGTAGTGACTCGGAGACCGACTTCTTTGTGCTGAATTCTGTTGATTCGGGAAATCCGCGGTTGCTGGATGTGACGATCTATGGCCACGGTGGCGACGATGGTTTTATTTTTGGTTCACGATTGGAGGACCACGCCGGCGACCTGGACAAACTGTTCCGCTTCCCCTCGAATCTGGCCAGCGTGATTGGCGGTGATGGCCGGGACTTTGTCGAAATCAACGATGAGGCCTCGACCGGAGCATTCGTCTATGAAATTGACGACACCTCCGTTCGCGATGTCACTCCCGCTTCCGTCGCCGATCGACGCTTTATGGAAATTCTGCATCAGGAAACCGAGATTGTGCGTGTCTCCTCCAACAGCCAGAAAAACGTCTTTCAAGTCGACCCTGCCGCCAATGTTATTTTTGTCATCGACGGGGGTGATCCCGGAGCAGGTGACGGCGATTCGCTGGACTTGATCAATCCTTCTGATACGCGTTTTCGCATCGTGCGTGAAGGGCAGGGCAACGGCGCCTGGTATTTCGGCGATCAGCCAGACGCGGATCAAGTGGTGAACTTCAAGGGCGTTGAGTATGTCGCCGAATCAGCTCGTTTGGCCATCGGCTCCCAGGCCGGCAGTCCTTCCGTGGTACGAGTGTTTAACCCGGTGACTCGTGAACATCTGTTTGACTTCAATCCTTACCCGGCCGGTTTCACCGGAGGCGTGCAGGTGGCTACCGGTGACCTGACGGGCGACTCGATTCCCGACATCATCGTCGCGCCCGGTCAGGGCCGTTATGGCCTGGTAAAGGTCTACGATGGCCGTAACGGCGCAATTGTCAGCAGCTTCCATGCGTTTCCTGCCGATCAGCCCAACTACTTCGATAACTACACTGGCGGAGTCGATGTGGCGGTTGCCAACGTGACCGGCGATGAAGCTTTCGAGATCATCGCCTCCACTTTGCGCGGCAATCCGGATGTTCGTACGTTTGTGCCGGACAGCAGCGGCCCCGATCCGTATCGGGTGGTTTGGGCATTCAACCCGTTGCCGGGTGCTCAGTCTGGCGTGAGTATAGCGACCGGCGACTTTAATGACGATGGTTACGCCGACATCATCAGTACGCCCGGTCCGGGCTGGGCACCGCAGGTTGCCGTGCACTCCTTTGGCGAGAATCTCGGTGTTCCTGAACGACTGCACTATTTCAATGGTTACGTGCCCGGGTACCTTGGCGGCTTTAATGCAACGACCGGAGATATTAATGCGGACGGAGTTCCCGAGATTATTCTCGCCGGAATCAATACTGGCTCGTCCGCCGATCCATTTAGCGGCCAGTACCGTGTGTTTGACGGCGCGAACTTGCCTGTCGATTCACTGGACCCGGTAACGCCGATCGATATCGTGCAGGCCTTTGATCGCAATCCGACCCGAGGAGTCAGCGTGGCCGCTCTGGATGCGGACCTGGATGGAGTGATCGATCAGGTGTTTGCCGCACGACGCGATGCCGGTGGTGCGGGAGAAATTCGTGTCTTTGACACTTCGGGCAACCTGCTGGATTCCATCTTTAACAGCGACGGTCTGTTCGATATTGGAATCGACCTGGGTTAGGCAGCGTTATGGCAAGCAGGAAGCTCGCCCCGCAACATTTCCCCCTTTACCAAAGTCAGTAGTTCCAAAAACCGTCGACTTGAACTGAGCCGAAGGCGCTGGTGCAACAAACAGTATTTTCTGTTCCACCACAACAAAAGCTTTCCCAACTTACCCTCCCGTTGGGAGGGTCGGACGCGAAGCGGCCGGGGAGGGTCAACGTTCGTCGATTGTCCGTCAACAAAACGGAAGGGAAGTAATGCCCTCCCCGAGCCTGCGGCTCGACCCTCCCAGAGGGGGTGATTTAAACTGGGTCGACTTTTGTCTTCATGGAACACCAATTGTCGTTTGCTGCACTAGCCTCGGGTCTCTTTGGGAAAACGCCGCCTGAAGGACCCGACGCTAGCGCGTTCGGCTCAGTTTTTGGAACTGCTGAAAGTGGGTTAGGGGGGCATTACCGGGGGGTCCATTCCTGCGGTCCCCCCCGAATCACCCCAACATTGTCAACACAGCCAGCAACACCTGCACGCCAAACGCCAGGCTCAGCATGCTGAGCGCCGCACCGCGTGTAACCCACTCGGGATGACGCCAGAATTCCTGCACGCTGCCCAGACGGTGCCACAAATAGAGACCCGCGGCGACCGCCACCAATCCAAAACCATGCATCGCCCAGGACGGCGTCCCGGTGCGAAGCATCTCGCCACAATCTCCGATGCCTGCGGCAGCCCCCATTCCGATGTAACCACCGTTGGCAATCAGGCAAAAGCCCGCAAAGAACTGCAGCGACTTGCGAACAACCGTCGGTGAGCGCGTCATACACAGCCAGATAACCAGCGGCAACAGACAGCCGATGATCGGACCTGCCCAGACGACCAGTCCGGGCGACGGATTGGGATCAATATCGGTGCGTGAGAATTCCAGCGGGTTCATTACGATTTGCTGAACCGTTCCGCCTGTGACTAATGCAGCCAGTACGTGTCCCAACTCGTGGACCGCCTGCATCAAATACCACGACGCAACGAGGAGCGAAATCACAAACACCACTTGCCAGACTCTGTCTAGTTTGACGGGTGAGGGTTTTGTGTTCGTCATGGACGCTCGAGATCAATGTGGCACAGACTTCCGGACTGGACAGCGCCAAGTTCTCACAGGTTTTTCGCAGAAGTCGTTTAACCGCAATCCGCAGGCGTGCGCGCTTTCCGGGCTCGCGCGCACCTCTGCGGCTTGCAGTTAAACGAGAAATTGGCGCTGTACAACTAGCCACCGACCTCAAAATGCCAGTCATCCGATCGCGGTGGCGCATTGTCATCGTTCCAGCCGAGACCGCCATCGTCCTTGCGGTTGCTGCCAAGTGAATACAATCGAAAACCCGAGCCAGTCTTTTCGTAAACAAACCGCACTCCGGTAAACGGATCGATGACGAGCCGATTGCCAACACCCAGGCCCAGTTCGTCGAGGGAATCAGGGAACTCGCCTGTACGCAACCGGTGATCCTCGAGTTTGAAGCCCAGACGGGACATGCGATCGACCACCTCGCGTTGCGTATCCGCATCCACCAACTGGTTGATGGCCGGCAGCAGCATAGACGCCATGATGGATCCGATAAAATCGCCATGAGTCCTTCGTCCGCCCAGTGCCGCGGTGGCGATCCGCATCGGCGACGTCTGTTTAAGCTCGAAGTCGATCATGTAATTCTCGAACTCTCTTCCACCATCCTGTTTCGCAGTGTAAGTATCCGCTGACGCCCACTTCATGATCATGTCGTAATGCTGGTTCATGATGCGCATCGCGATGTCGACATCAAAAGCCACCGAAACGGGAATGACTTCCCCAGCTGGTTCCATGCCCAACCCGTGTGGGCCAAATCGATGCATATGCTGGGTGGCGGACAACCCCATATAGCGTTCCGCCTTGTCGATCGACTCGGCCAGATCATTAAAGGCCACACGCTCGTCGACGCGGGCCAAATAATCAGTGATTTGTTCACGCGTCAGCTTGCCGGAACCAATCACCGCTTTCTCCGCGTCGGCCGCGATGTTTTCGATCGCGATGCCCACCAGGTGTTCGACCAAAGTGCCCCGAGTGGATATCAGCCGGGCCAGCTTGCGCGTGGTCACCAGATCGTCGAGACATTTATCGACCCGGTCATTGGCCAGATGATTCATGGCCCGCATGGATAACAGGCGGGCGGTCCCGCGACTGCTTTGTGGCAATTCCAGCAACGCCGAAATTAGCAGGCCGCGATCCTCTTCGGGAACGGTCAACGGATAAAAATATTGCGTTTTGCTTGTGGCCCCGGTGAGTCTTTCCATGACGACTTGATTGGCATCGATCCATCCCTTGAGTTGCGGATGCTCGTCATCGGTCCACGGTTTGCCCCAGGCTTCATAAAGTTCATCGGGCATTCCCTCGCCAGCAAAATCGTAGAAACTTTGAAAGAACGGGCCGACAGGTTCAGGCTGGTCGGACATTAGTTTCCAGCGGGCCAGCCAGTCATCATCCAATCCGTCATAAGGACCAAACACGTGAAACAGGTCCACGCAAGCGTTGTCAGCCTCGGTAACATCACCGCCGCGCCAAGCGTTCACGGCCTTCACATAATCGACGTAGCCATCGTCCTGCACAAATGATTCATCGGTGACCGCGGTGACTTCGGCCGCGATCGTCGGTGGCCCGGCGTGCCCGCGATCGATGACCCATTTCCAGAAAGCCCACGAACCCAGAGCAGCAAACACGGCGAGGACGGCAATGACAGGTTTCTGGTTCATGGCAGTTCCGATTCGCGGGGGTCAACATAGTCGCCGATCGCTCCGCGATCTAAATGTCAACAAACGATCGCGGAGCGATGGGCGACTTTCAGACAGCGGAGGGCACGAGACTCGAACTCGCAACCGGATTACCCGGCACTTCATTTCCAATGAAGCCGCTAACCATTCGCTTACCCTCCGTTGGGGGACCCGGGTGATTGACGCGAGGATGCCATACCGGGTTCGACCATTTTAGCCGGAAATGCCCCCGTCCGGGAGGTCGAGTCTCCTGCCGTGACACGACTGACCTGGGAACCATCCAGGAGGTCGAGGCTCCTGCCGAGACATGATTGGATCAAAACAGGTTCCGGCGGAAGCCTCAACCTGCCGATCTGCTGTATCCTGGCCTGCGGCTCCGCGGCCTGGTCATTATGCATTGTCACCCGTGCCTTGTCGCCATGAAACCGGCGCGCAGACACGTTGCCTGCATCCAACCACTGGTTGAGGTGCCGGATCGCGGCCAATTATGATTGAACATTTGAGTCGTTGAAACGAGCCGCTACTTGATGAACGAACCGGTCAAGATTTTGCTGGCCCTTGGCGGTGTGCTGTTGCTGGGTCTGGCAACCAACACACTGGGCCGACTCACGCCGCTGCCCCGCGTTACCCTGCTGCTGGTGTTCGGTTTTTTGATCGGACCGGGCGCCCTGGACTTGCTGCCCGAGTCGTTCATCGAATTTTTCGATTTGGCAGCCATTATCGCGCTGACCATGGTCGGATTTCTTCTGGGCGGGCAGTTTACGGCAAAGTCGTTTCGCGAGCGGGGGCACGAGATTTTCTGGATATCCATCATTGCCGTTGTGGTCACGGCTGTGCTTGTGTTTTTGGCGCTGCTCCCGCTGAATGTGGGGATTCCCATGGCCCTGATTCTGGGCGGCATCGCTCCGGCCACCGCCCCGGCTGCCACCGTCGATGTCGTGCACGAAGTCCGGGCCGAGGGACCATTTGCCCGCACCCTGCTGGGGGTGGTCGCAGTGGACGACGCGTGGGGACTGATTCTGTTCGGTTGCTGCGCTGCGGCGGCTTCGGCCATGCTGGGAATCGACGATGGCCAGCACTCTCCGCTGGCTTCTGCCGCGTGGGAAATTGGCGGAGCCGTTTTGCTGGGCGTGGCTCTGGGCTTACCGACGGCCTATCTCACCGGACATATTGAATCGGGCGAACCCACACTCACCGAAGCATTAGGCGTCGTATTTTTGTGCGGTGGCCTGGCGATCTGGGCAAATGTTTCCTTTTTAATCGCGCCGATGGTGCTGGGCATCGTGGTGGTCAATCTCGCAAAACATCATACGCGTCCATTTCATGCTATAGAGAACATCGAGTGGCCCTTTATGGTTGTGTTCTTCGTCCTGGCTGGCGCATCGCTGGAATTGGGCGCCTTGAACAGCATTGGAGCGGTGGCGGGTGTCTATATTGGTGCCCGAATCGTTGGCCGACTCGCGGGCGGCTGGGCTGGATGCGTGCTGGCCGGTGCGGAAAAACCGCTGCGCAACTGGATTGGCGTGGCGATGATGCCTCAGGCTGGCGTGGCTCTGGGCATGGCCCTGGTGGCGTCCAGCCGGATTCCCGAATTCCGCGAGAGCTTGCTGCCGCTCGTCATTGGCTCGACAGTCTTTTTTGAATTGACCGGTCCGGTTTTAACGCGTTATGCGCTGCATCGCGTCGGTGAGGCCAACGCGGAAACCTTCGCCCCGCGAGACTAACAGTCATTACCAGACAGAGCCAGGTTGCGGCGGGAGCCGCAACCTCACGAAACGGTTGGCACTACGCCCCGTTTGGCCTGGTGCGCGTTGCTACGGCGCTGTCGTGTGCGACCTGCAACCTGCAGCCTGAACTAATCCACCGCCATCTTGCCGCTGATCAGCTGGATGAACTCGGCGTTGGTCGGGAAGCGGCCCAGTTGTTTGGTGAGCTGTTCCATGGCTTCGACGTGATGCATCGACGTCAGGGTGCGTCGCAACATGGTCACGGCATGCAGCGTTTCGGGACTGAGCAACAGTTCCTCGCGTCGCGTACCGGACTGGGAGATGTCGATGGCGGGCCAGACACGGCGGTCGGCCAGTTTGCGATCGAGAACCAGTTCCATGTTACCGGTGCCCTTGAACTCCTGGAAAATCAGTTCGTCCATACGGCTGTTGGTATCGACCAGGGCGGTACCGACGATGGTCAGCGAACCTCCTTCCTCAAAGGCGCGAGCCGTGGCAAACAGCTTTTTGGGGATATCCATGGCCTTGATGTCGACACCGCCGGACATGGTGCGGCCCGTGTTGCCGACCCACTTGTTGAAGGCACGTGCCAGACGCGTGATGGAGTCCATCAGCAGAAACACGTCCTGACCCATTTCGGCCAGTCGCTTGCAACGCTCGACGACCAGTTGGGACAGCCGTACATGGCTTTCCACGTCCTCATCCAGACTGCTGGCGATGACTTCACCATTAACGTTGCGGACCATGTCCGTGACTTCTTCCGGCCGCTCATCGACCAGCAGCACCATTAGCTTGACGTCCGGATGATTGGTCGAGACGCCGTGACTGATGTGCTGCAGCATGATGGTCTTGCCGCTGCGGGGAGGGGCCACGATGAGTGCCCGTTGTCCCTTGCCCAGTGGCGTGAGCAAATCCATGACGCGGGTGGTCAGGGGCTCGGGGCCGGTTTCCAGCTGCAACCACTGTTCCGGGTTGATAGGTGTTTTGGAATCGAAGGTTTTGACTTCGAGATACTCTTCCGGTTTCATGCCATCGACGTCTTCGATGATGCGGACACGTGGTCCCTGTTGCCGGCGGGCGCCTTGCACCTTGCCGGTAATCATCAGGCCGGGACGCAAGCCGAACTTGTCGATCATGGTGCCGGGGACGAAGGGATCGGTGCGTTCCCGCGAGTAGTTGTTTTCGGGGCTACGCAAGAACCCGTAGCCATTGGGGTGCATTTCCAGCAGCCCGGTGTATTCGGTCAATTCGGACTCGTCGACTTCGACGTTGTCTTCCTCGTAGTTACGTTTGTAGCCGCCTCCGCCACCACCTGAGCGGTAGCCACCGCCACCGCCACTGCCGCGACGACGTCGACCTCCTGATCCAGGACGACCGTTGTTGCCGGAACGGCCAGAAGATCGTCCTCCTGCGCTGCGAGAACGCGAGCGTTTTTTGGCCATAGAGAATTACCTCATGAAGTTGCACATCAACCCGGAATTCCTGTTCGCAAGATCCTGTTCACAAGTGGGCTTGGATTGATGCCGAACGTTAGTGAAGAGCCCCAGAGAGGGGCCTGCCATTAAAATTTAGAAGTTGAATGGGGTTTATCGTTAACAAGCTTCGAAAAACGGGTCGTTCATCATGAGCCACGCGTCATTCATCCACCGAGCCATCCGCGGGAAGCCAGGCATCGAGATCGATGCTTGCTGCAGCCAGCCATCCGGGCGATTTTACCAAGTCGGGTCAGCCTGAACGGGTCCGGTTCTGAACGGGTCCGATTGATTGCCAACTGGTGACAGGCGATCCGCCGACGCGGAAACACTGTGCCTGAAAAATGTGCCTGCAATTAGTCCCAAAGCGGGTGGCAAGGTACTGTGCCGTCAACGTGCATGCCTGCAATGCAGGATGCGTCCAGCGAGGCGGGATTCCGGTCCCTGTCAGCTCGATCGTCGACGGAAATGGAGTCGACGTCCACCGTCATCAGATGTTCGCCAATCCGGGCGAACAATAAACAGGAGTCGGTGAAACGTTTAGACAAAGCTTGCCTGGAAACAACGAAGGTCCTCAAATAGACCTTCTACGCGAAGTGTTACCAATCGCTTCGTCAATGTCAAGCGTATTTGGTCAATTTATACCACGAATTCCCGCTATTTTGGCCAGATTCCCAAGCTGGCCGAGGAACTGGAAAAACCCGGAAATCCGGCCCGCTTTTCCTAATCAGCACGAATTGAAAATCCCGATACAGAGAAGGACGTACCAGGCACGCGGTGCGCATGCCATAACGCGCCACAGCAATTAGTTTGCCTGAAAAAACCAGCAACGTCGTTACAGACTCGAGGTTCAAGGATGAATGGTTTGGGATCAATGTCGCGCCGCCTCATGTGCACCCTCGTCCTGCTGGCGTGGGTGAGCGTCAGCCAATCCGCACTGGCCGAGGACCACATTCCCTGGCTGTACGATCTGGAGAAGGCCAAGCAGCAGGCCGCCGCAGAAGACAAGCTGGTGATGCTGCACTTCTCCGCTGCCTGGTGTGCCCCGTGCAAGGAAATCGAGCGCTTCGTTTTCGTCAATCCGATGGCCATCCGCGCCATCTCCAGCCAAATCGTGCCAGTCAAGATCGATGTGGACGCCCAGTCCCATATCGCAGACGAATATGACGTGTCGGCTGTTCCTTATGACGTATTGATTACACCGGCCGGTCATGTTGTCAGTGAACGCACCAGTCCGCGATCGTCCGATGGTTATCTGCAAATGATTGAATCGGCCAATGAAATCGCTACCAATCTGTCTCCCGAAGTCATTGCGCGGACGCGCGAAATCAAGGACGCCATGCGACAGGCCCGGCGGCAGCAGCAAGTCGCCGACAACGCGGCAAAATCCTTTGGCGCGGTGGACGAAGCCGACACCAATCAATTCACCCCTCATCCGCCCGCGCATCCAGGTTCCAGGCAGCCCGAATTCGACGGTCCTGCCGCCTGGTCAGCTCCGCAAGCCGAGGAAATCGTTGTCAAGCCGCCAGCCGATTTCAAACACGAGCATCGAGCCAGCCAGTTCATTCCGCCGGACGGCGTTCAGCCTCCTGCCACATTCAAAACAGACGGTGAGGCCATCGTCATGAACGAGTTTGCCGCTGTAAAAAAGGACGCGGCAACGATCACCAATCAGTTTGCCAATAACGCTGCCACGGCAGCCCGCGACCTCACCGGGTCTGCCACCGACTTTATGGCCGAAGGACAGCGGATGGCTCAGGGCGTGTCAGAAGACACGCAGAGCTTTCGTGCTACAGCCCGTACCATGCAACAATCCATTGCCGAGGACACCCGGAGCTTTGGCGGAGCCGCGCAAAACATGACTCAAAACATGGCACAGGATCTTGCCGCCGACGCAAATGGTTTTCAGGCGGCTGCCAGTGCGGCGGTCGACAGCGCGCAACAAACAGCCGGGCAAACGCTGGACCAGGCACGCCAGCAAATCGTGCGGCCCATGGAAGTGGCCGGTGCCAGTCAACGGCCCAAAATGGGACTTGATGGCTATTGCGGCGTATCGCTGATTGACGGCCAGAAATGGGTCAAAGGTGACTCTCGCTGGGGATGCATCCACCGTGGCCGTTTGTATCTGTTTGCCTCCGAGGATTTCCGCAATCGTTTTCAGGCCACGCCGGATATGTATAGCCCACTGCTGGGTGGCGCCGACCCGGTAGAGTACCAGGCCAGCGGAAAACTGGTCGACGGCGAGCGCAAGCACGGCGTCTTTTACGGTGACGACGACATACCGCCGGTCATCGTGCTGTTTTCCAACCAGGCCAACCGCGATCGTTTTGAAGCGGAACCGGGCGCTTACCTGCGCACCGTGCGTCAGGCCATGATGCGACTGGATGGCGAGCGGCTATTGCGATGATGGGCTGCCCGAGGTACGGGCGTCGCGGACCTGCCGGTTGAGTGCCGCTTCGGTGCTGTTATCGAGAAATTTGGAGGAAGCCAGCATCAACTCCTCAAACATGGCCATGATGTAACCGCGTTGACGATCATCATTCGCCAGACGCTTGTCTTCCCTGGACAACAGCCGCTGCCGCTCGGTAATGAGATGAGGGTTGAACTTGCTCGAATCAGGCACCTTGCTCATTTCGCGCAGCAATTCTTCGGCACGTTCCACGTCGCCTTTTTCGATTGCCATTTCGACCTGAGCGGACAACACCTGGCGTCGGGCCAGATTATCCATTAGTTCATTTTGCAGGCCACGCACGATCCCCTCGGCATACAGTCGGGACTCGTCGTTGGGCATGGTCGTTTCCTGCTCGTCGAACAGGCCAGGCACCATGGGCACGCGAGCCAGCGGTCGCTGGCCACTGAACACACCCAGAATCCGGATGCCCTCGTCGTTGGGTGGAATGAGGATTTCGCCGCGCCAGTCTGTCTTGCCAAGGACTTCGGAAGCCTCGCCTTCGGCTGTGCCGGGTCCTCGTGAGATGATTTCCAGATCCGCCAGTGGACGTTGTTCTCCGTCACTGGAGACGAGTCTCAGCCGCGTCGGTTTCGATGGAGCACGCACTGACAATCCGATGCGTTCAACACGTCCCCCGATTCGCCCCCCCAACGGTGTCCGTCGCATGGCGTGCGTGGTACAGGCCAGATGCGGACCATCGCGCTCCAGAATGGACAGGAACGTCCATTGGACCGGTGTAATGCTTTCCAGATTGCCGCGGCGATCATTGCGCAAGATAACCGGCAACAGGATTTCGTCTTCGCCGATCCATGCCGGCGAGCCGGTATTGGGAACCAGTTGCAGATTTCCCTCGTCATCGCGTTCCACGATGGTGGCAATGCCCGAGGCCCGTACCCTGACGCGCACATCGCGATCGCGCACCGTTTCGATCCGCGTGACAGGCATAAAGGCCGTTTTGATGCTCTCAAAAATGGTGGGTTCCAGATTCGCCAGCTCCGTACGGCGTTTCACCAGGGGACCCCAGATTTTGGTACGCAAGTCCATTTCCTGCACCGTCGTATCGAACATGCCCCGTTCATCGTTGATCGTCACGACGATCAATTTGTCGGGGCTCGCGTCCGGATCCATGGACATGGCCGCCAGTTGCAGGTCATCGGAAAACAGCTTGCGATTGAAATCCCCCAGCAAACGCCAGTTCCAGGGATTGGGCGCCCGCTGGACCCGCACTTTCCAGGCACTGGAATCAGTCAATACGGCCAGCTGCGAGATTCCCTGCAGCATGCGATTCTGGATCGAACGCAGCCGCCAGCCGTCATTGTGGGCCACCCACACCACGACCTCATAAGGACGGTATTCCCAGGCAGCCTGGGTGGCCTTGTATTTACCGCCTTGCGCAGTGGCCGAGGCTTGCGATCCCGACTGGGGAGACGCCGCTGCGCGACCGGTCATCAAGCAGCCGACCAGGCAAGCCAGCGCCAGTGTCCACAACACCGGACCGGGTAAACGACGATTTGTAACCAGTTTGCTCATCGGTTCTGTGCCTGGGCTTCCGGCGTCGGCGGATCGAGGGGCCCGATACGCCACTTGTCAATATTTTCGTACAGGTAAACCAGATCACCGCCAACATTGAAGACGTTCTTGCGATACGCATAGTGTTCAACGATTTGCCATAGCGGCAGGATCGACAGGTTGTTGGCAGCTTGCTGGTGCACGCGTCGCAGGGCCCGCGAAACCTCGCCCCAGCTGTAGGCGGTGTCCAGGTCGCGTAACGCCTGTTCGATGGTCGGATCGGAAATTTGGACCAGCCCGCCGCGACCGAATAGCCGATAGGCATCGACCAGCGGCTCCTGCATCTGGATTTCGGCGAACAGCAGGTCGTAGTCGCCGTCTTCGGGAACGATCACACCGGGCGGCAGCTCACGCACCTCGGTCACCAGGCCCACGGCACGCCATTGCTGGGCGATGGCATTGCAAGCCGCCGCGATCGTGTCATTGGCCGGATGGACCACCACCAGGCTCGGTGTTTCGACTTTCGGATTCACTTCGCCGTCCTTTTCGCGACGAATCTCTTCCTCGCGGATGTACTGATTGGACAGCACCAGCGCCAGCTTGGCACTGAATTCGCGATCGACGACTTTGGAATCATAGGCGTAAGCCAGCTGGCTGGTGTCTTCGGTGCCCGGCGGGAAGGGACCACTGACCACTTCAAATCCGTCGACAGCGCGACCGCCGGTAATCAGTTCCTTGAGAATCAATTCGCGATTGATGCCGAAGTGCAGGGCGCGGCGGAAATGATCGCTGTTCATAAAGTCATTGCGCGGATTGGGAATCAGCATGTGCACCGTGGGCACCAGGTAAGGTCGCACGCTGATCATCGGCTGGCGACCCAGGCGGGCAATATCCCCGGGGTACACCCGATCGACCACATCCAGTTCCCCGCGCAAGAGCGCGTCGGTAGCTTCCGTGGCGTTGGAGTACAGGCGTTCGATGATTCGCGGGTACTGCTCGCCGGGCTGTCTGGAGAATCGACCGTTGAATTCAAAGGCCGTTTGCGTGTCGCTGTCCTCAATCGGTTCATAACGGCCGAAATAATCCGCCGCCCGCGGGTCGCCCGGGTTGTAATAGGGCATGGGCAGGAGTGCTTCGGGTTTCACATGCGGTTTGCGGAGCGTAAACACGACCGAACGTTCATTTTCGATTTCGATCGTATCCACAATCCGTGTCCACGGAATGTAATGTTCGTCGGAATTCATATCGGCCAGGTCGAACAGCCGGTTGGAAATCTCGTACGAGGTCAGCGGCGGCAGATTCTGCAGACTGTCTTCCGGGTCGAGTTCCATGCGAAACTGAAGTCCCAGGTCATCGATGCGTTCGAAGTGCCCGTTGGGGAAATCGTAGTTGCCTCCCTCGTCACCCGGGCCGTTGTATTCCATTAACCAGCGATGCACGAGGCTGCCCACACGTCGCGCTGCCCAGTCCTCGATCAGCCGCACATCCTGACTGTTGGATCGCTGGGACACGCCCACGAAAATGTACGGATACTGCTCGACTACCTTGTTGAATGCGTCGGTGGCCGCGGGTAAATCGGGCATGATGTACATGACCTTGCGGGCCGCCTGATGCGCTGC
>CAMYKF010000566.1 GCA_947258905.1 uncultured Pirellulaceae bacterium
GGCCGTGGCCGCAGCCGAGATGGCTTTTGCCGGTGGCCTCGGCCTCGACATTGACCTGGCAAAAGTGGAATTGGCCGGCGAAGCAGGCGCGGGGCAAGCCATGCTGAAGTTGTTTGCCGAAAGCAACACGCGATTCCTGTGTGAAGTGCCACCGGAGCATGCCGAACGGTTTGCAGACCAGTTTGCCAATTTGACTCTGGCCCGGGTTGGAACGGTCAGCGAAACAGGCAATGCCATCATTCGGGACGGCGAAACAAAACTTGTCGACCTGCCCGTTGCTGAACTCAAACAGGCATGGAGGGCTCCGCTGGACTGGAGTTAATGAAATGGAGCGACAGCCAGACATTGCAAGTAGACAGGATAACAGGATCAACACGATCATGATTGCTTGACATCGATGACTAGACCCAACGGAAGCCGTCGTGAAATGTGAGAAAATTAGGGAACAGGCAATTGGGTGCGCGTATCGTGTTTATAACAAAATGGGATTTGGGTTCCTCGAATCGGTTTACGAGAAGTGCCTGTTAATCGAATTTGAGAAAGCCGGATTGGGCGCAACTTCACAGCATCCCATCCAAGTCAGCTATGACGGTAATATTGTCGGTGAATTCGTAGCAGACCTGTTTATTGAGGAAAAAGTAATTGTCGAATTGAAACCCGTCAGACAACTCGTTCGGGCGCATGAAATCCAATTGGTGAATTATCTTGTGGCAACGGGCACTGACGTCGGTCTGCTGCTCAACTTTGGTGAAACGAGCGTGGAGGTAAAAAGAAAGCTACGCCAACTCGATCAATAAAGTTGAGAATGGACAGCAGTGATCCTGATCATCCTGTTAATCCTGTCAGAAAAAACCATTATCATGAAACCCAAAGCACTGATATTGCGGGCACCAGGCACCAACTGCGACCAGGAAACGGCGTGGGCCTTTCAGGTCGCCGGTGCGGAAACGGAATTTCTGCACATTAACCAGCTGATGGAGAATCCCGCGTCGACTGGCGGATTCCAGATTCTCTGCGTGCCGGGCGGATTCAGCTACGGCGATGACGTCGGAGCCGGTCGTATTCTGGCCAGCCAGTTCACCAGCCGATTGCGTGACTGCATCGACCAATTTCGCAGTGCCGGCAACCTGGTTCTGGGCATCTGCAACGGGTTCCAGGTGTTGATCAAAACAGGATTTCTCGTGCCGCCCGACGGGCAGGGCCTGCCGGTGACGCTCACCTGGAATGACACTGGCCGTTACGACTGCCGCTGGGTCACGCTGAGGACCGGCCAATCGGATTGTGTCTTTTTACGCGACACCGAGTTGCTGTATTTGCCTATCGCGCATGCCGAAGGACGCTTTGTGGTGCGCGACCAGGCCACGCTGGGCCAATTGGATCGCGACCGTCAACTTGCCCTGCGTTACGTCAAGCCGGACGGCAGCAATGGACAGGTGCCATGGCCATTCAATCCCAACGGTTCCGACGACAACATCGCCGGACTATGCGACGCCAGCGGGCGCGTTTTTGGCTTGATGCCGCACCCCGAGCGTTTTATCGATCCAACGCATCACCCGCGCTGGACGCGTTGTTCTTTAGCCGATATCAAAATCGACGGGCTGAAGATCTTTCAAAACGCCGTGAGCTATTTTTCCTGACGAAGCATTGTCGGATACGAACCTTCGGCGCACGCACAAGCCACTGGTGCGATCAGCGCAGGCCAAACAGCTTCGACCACCAGTACCTGCGCTTGGCCGGCTTTGACATCTCTGTCAGGTTGTGCGGCCGCGGGCGTTTGCCGGCAGCAACATCTTTGACAACCGATCGCACGTTCCAGTTGATGCTATCATCGGGATTCAACTGGATCGCCCGTTCAATCGTCTGAACAGCTTCAGATACCCGATCATTCAAAAGCTGAATAACGGCCAGGTTGCCCAGCAATTCCCCGTCATCCGGTTTGAGTACCACCGCTTTCGTACCCAGATCCAGCGCGGAATCGAAGTCTCCTGTCGTCAGGCAAACGCCTGCCCACTCCTTCAAAACGATCGTATTTTCGGGATCGAGTTCCCGCGCCCGTCGCCACGCGCGTTCCGCTCGCTCGCTTTTCCCGATGTTGAACCATGCCTTGCCGATCCCCATGAATACCCGCGCAGACTGCGGGCGTTTGGCCGACAGGGTCTGAAGCGATTCGAGTGCTTTGGTAACTTGCCTCTTCGGGTCAACCTGCAATGGCGGCATGCCCGGGTCGCGGCGATACTTCCGCACCGTCTTCATGGCGGCGCGGAAACGCTCATCATCCGTTTCCGTTTGACGAGTGTGATAGACCAGCTTGCCGGTCGTTTTCTCGCGATACACGTCGATCACATCGTCACGTCTGACGAACTCAAAATTCGCCTCGATTTCGTCCGCCGTGTAATGTTTGACCGCATTGGGATC
>CAMYKF010000567.1 GCA_947258905.1 uncultured Pirellulaceae bacterium
GTTGGTGAAGTGCACTTCACCAACGATGCGTGGATGGATGTTGTGCTCGTCGTTGAAATGAATGCCGCGGTAATCGATAAAGCCGCTGCCTGACCAGGCGGCAGCCACACGCATCGTATCGTGTTCGTACAACATCCAGTGGCGTCCCTGTGACACTCCGCCCGGCCCGTCATCCAGCCGAACGGCAATCCCCTTGTAGGCGATGTTGTTGCCGTCGCGCCCGACTTCGTAGGTATTGATCAGTGAATTGCCGTAGTCCATGTCGGACCACGGAGTCTGCTGGACGGGGTCAGGACCGCTGCCCGATCCGGTGGGCAAGCCGGCCAGGTACTCGTCGGTGACCTCAAAATACTGGTCGGGATTTGCGGGCTTGATCAGACGTTCGCGGATGTAGTGAATGACGTCGTATTTTTGCCGGGGGACCATCCAGCGTTGCGGCACCATCAGTCCGTAACCATGTGTCAGCGTCTGATACATGCTGTGCGGATCGTTGCCGTTTTTGAGCGCCGCATCGGCAAATCGCCGTGCGGCAGGAATCGTACCTTCCTGGTCACGCGTGCCATGACAACTCGCGCAAAACCGGCGATAAATCGCCTGACCCTGTTCGAGGCTCGCCTCGTCCCGTGATGCGATCAAACCCGCGTGGTCGATGTCGGCCTCGTACTCGGGCAGCGGCTCCAGAACGAAAAAGGAATCCGGAGGTCGCAAACGTAAAACCGCCTGTTTGCCCTCGCTTTTGATCTCGACGAGATAGCGCATGAGGTCCAGAAAGGCCTGCTCGTTCGGCAGGGCTTCGACCAGCCCCTGCGGCATCGCCGACACCTTGTTCTTTTTGCGATCCTCGATGTCACGTTGGGCAATGCGGGTTTGTGTCCCGTCCAGTTCTGGATCAGCCAGTACGACATAGCCCTCGGGCGATTCGTCCTCCTCGATTACCAGACCGGTGAACTGGATGCCGAACCGCGTCACGATGGTTTCGGTTTCAAAACTTTCGGTAAGTTGCCTGGACGGATCCAGCAATGACTCGATCAGCTGTTGCAAGGTCGCGTCCCGATTGACTTCATCGATGACCGGGCCCAGTCGTTGACCTTCCGCCGATGGCTCGTGGCATTTCACGCAAGTGACGACGGGATTGTAGTAGACCAGCGCCCCACTGGCGGCGTTGCCATCGGCCATTACCTTGCGAGCCAGTTCGTCGACGGATTGTTCCCGTAAGGTTTCTTCCAAAGGCCCGGAGGGAACCGGTCGCGTCTGCTGTTGAGGCGCGGCGATGGCGAACTGAAGAAACGTCAGCCAGCCGGCAACCACCAAAAAGAGTTGTCGGCTGATTCCTGATACGAACGGTCGATTGAACACCATAGATTGCCTTGCAGGAGAAGCCCGAATCCACTTCGATTCGCTACGAAGTTTAAGAATCCGTTAAGTGATTATGCACCAATTCCAACATGATTTTAACCAAACGCTGACACGATGACTGCCAGTTCTTAACCGACGAACGGTAGAACTTGCGGTCAACAACCACGAACCAGCATCTGTGAGCAGGAATCATCACTTTTTCAGGAGCTATTTGATGAAAAGACGGGGATTTACACTGATTGAATTGCTGGTGGTCATTGCCATCATTGGAATTCTGGTGGCGATTTTGCTGCCAGCCGTCAACGCGGTTCGCGCCCAGGCCCGTTCCACCGTTTGTCAAAACAATCTGCGTCAAATCGGTCTCGCACTGCTGGCCCATGCCAACACGTCTCGAGGCAACAAGTTGTGCAGCGGCGCGTTTGACGCCAAGCGCGACGGTTCGCCCGAGTTGTTTTCGTGGGTTGCCGACTGCATCGCCCAGGACACCTGGCCGAGTGAACTGCTCTGCCCTTCCAATGAATGCATCTCCAACGAGAAGCTGAATGACTTACTCGGCGGCAACACGTCGGACGAGTCGAAGACGCCTCCGGATCGCTTTGGTATCGGTCTGGCCGCTACCTTGAATAGTCTGGATCCCTATAGCGAGGAGCGCGTCAGACTGGTTCAGGAAAAGCTGCTGGAAACCGGTCATAACACCAACTACGCGGCGAGCTGGCACTTTGTACGCTCGTCACCCGGCATCAACGACGGCATCACCGTTGGCAAGCTGAAGGACTTCGGCAACACCGGAGGCCCGTTGGCCCAGCGTCAGGTTGAAAATGCTGTGGTTCCCAGTTCGGCCATTCCGCTGCTGGGCGATGCCGACAAGGGCGACACCGACGAGGCTTTCCTTGGTCAGGGTTCTCCCGATGACTGGGGCGGCATCGACAGCCAGTTCACGCGTGGCATTCCGCTGGCCGAGGCGTTTAACGATGGCCCGTCATATTACAATCCGTCGACAGAAAAGGTGGCGATTGTACCTGCAGGCACTCCCAAGGAGTGGATGCTGCCGGCGGCACT
>CAMYKF010000568.1:0-2407 GCA_947258905.1 uncultured Pirellulaceae bacterium
GTTCCCTTTCAACCTCGGTTCCCGGTTGGCTCATCATGGACGAACCGTCATGTCGCAACAGCCGCAAGGCCAGCCGAATGAACCATTCCCACCTGGCCTCGGCTTCGTTGTCGAATTCGTAATCGAGTGAGTCGGCGATCATCCAGCTGCGTGTCCATGTCGCCAGCAGCGCCGGTACCTGGCTGATCAATCGCGATTCAATGCAGCCATCGGAATCCAGTAACTCATTCTGCTCATCAGCCAGCCTGTCGCATGCCTGATCCGCGAGGGCCTGGCAACCAGGCAACTTCGGAAGTTGCCAGGCCAGAGTTAACGGCAACTCGATCGCCAATATCTGTCGCTGCACGTCGTCTTCCGAATCGATAGCGGCAGCAGCCAGATCGCCAAGTTGCACCAGGGCATCGCTCCATGCCGTCTGGTCCGTTTCCGCAGCGAGATCGGGAAGCAAACTGGCGATACCCACCGCCAACAATGCGGCTTCGGTCGGACAGGGATTTGCAGCGGCGATCTGCTCAATCTGTTGCAGCAGCCCGGCGTCGCGCTGTTTGATGGCAACTTCACCACCGAGCAATTTGCTGGTTCGCTGCAGTGAACGCCACCACGGCGAATCTGCCAGCGTCGTCGGCCGGACCCAGGTGACGGCTGATGTCTTGCCGCCGAAAAGCTTGTTGGACCGGGCTGGTTTCTTTCTGCCCGCGAAATGTTTTTTCCAGTCTTTCCAGTTGCGACTGGAAAGGCCTTCGAGCAACTGTGCGGCGTAGCCCCGGCCAGCTGTCCGATCACCCGATTGTCCATGCAACTCGACTTCCGGGGTGTCCTTGATCTCAATGCTCATGCCTGGAACCGGCCCTCCTGATCGCGTGTAAGAAACTGCCTTTGCCCGCTGTTTGTGAACGCCTATCATACCAAGAGCAATATTCGCTGCACCCCCTTGCAGGCTTTCGTAAACGAGGATGCTGGTTATGCGCAATCACTGTTGGTTTTGCTGGCTGGTCGCTTTCGGCATTTGTGGTGGCTGCACAGAAGCACCCCGCAACGCGGTGGCTCCACCCACTCGTGTCGTGCAATCGGTGGGTGATCCAGCAGCGCAGCAACCCCTTCCTGACCTGAAGGATGCCAGGCCCGTGCCTGCCAGCCCGTCTGCTCAGGAAGCGACGGACGAGGAGGAACAGAAATCGTCCACGACCGACCCCCGGCCGCAACAGGAACAAAAACCGCAACAGCAACCCGAAACGTCGCGACTGGATCAGGCGCTGCAGAATCTTGAGGGCAAACCTCTCGAAAACCCGCACGCGCCGCCGGTCGTTGAACCGGCCGAAGTGCACGAAGCGTTAAAACCACTGGTGGAGGAATCATGGACGCGGCTACACCCGGGATACGAAGTCTGGTTTGACATGAAAACCAAACAGGTGATCGTCGGCGGACGAGTTTGTTTTCGCAAAGGCCCCCTGGAAATGTTCGCCTGCCCCATGCACACCAAAGAGCATGAATCGGTAGTCGCCACCGTCAGCAACGCCCAGATCATCCACGCCGGGCTGCTGGCCGTGGGTGCCATCAACGGAAAGCCGGTGCAATGGGAACCGGAATACCAGCCTGCCTCGGGCACCGTCGTGAAAATCACCGTGAAATGGACCGAGGATGACGAGACCAGGGAAGTGCCGGCCAAACAGATGATCGTCGACAGCCTGACCGAACAGCCATCCACTTACGACTGGGTGTTTGGCGGCAGTCAGATCTGGACCGATCCCGATGATCCGGAGTATCGCGAGTACTTTGCGGACGCCGGTGACATGATTTGCGTTTCGAATTTTACGACGGCCATGCTCGATTTGCCGGTTGAAAGCAGCGCGACCAATGCGGGCCTGCGCTTCTTCGCCAACACGGAAAAGATCCCGGCCCTGGGCACGCCCGTGTTGCTGGTACTCAAGCCCGACTTGTCCACCAATCCCAAAGCGGATGACGAGACGAAAGAGTCAGCGGAAAAACAGCCAGAGGGCGACGCGGCCGTCGACAAGTAGCGGTAGCTTTCCGCCGCCGTACAGGCGTTTTTTCATCCCGCGTTTGACGGCGGCGGAAAGCCACCGCTGCCTAACTACGCGTGCGATTGTTTCGCGAATTGCAGATTTTGTAGTGAACCTGTCGGGACGGCTGCTCTCCAGTTTACGACTGGATTCGGAATTCTAAATAAGACCAAATGCGAATCGGTGCGCTGCCCCTCTCCCTCGGGGAGAGGTCGCAGATCCCGGCGCGCCGGGGGTGGTTGGGCTTTTGAAAAAAGACCAACCGGGTGCGGGCATAAATAACGCATATAAAATCGTCTTACGACAAAAAGGTTTCGGCCCTCATCCGCCCTTCTCCCGGCGCGCCGGGATTCTCCCCAAGGGAGAAGGGAAGGGAGCGCACCGGT
>CAMYKF010000568.1:2450-3164 GCA_947258905.1 uncultured Pirellulaceae bacterium
CGCCAGGGCTCCAGCAGACGCACCCGAAGTGGCCCTCCTCCGGCAGAATCCAATTCAGCGGAAGTGGCCACACTACCGACCTGACAAAACCGCAGCCCGTTACGTTACCTTTCAAGCTGGTCAAACTGGTTGCTCCATGTGACAATGGAGGTAAGCTATTCCAGCTACCCAAACCAAAGGAGTTCACTGGCACATCGTGCAAAATCAAGAACGCAAACAGGCTGTCGATAACGAAGTCGCAGTACTTGTTCGAGTGCTGTCCAACAAGGATACGCGACTCGACGATCCACTTGCTGAACTGGCCGGTCTGGCCACCACCGCCGGTGCCCTGGTTGTCGGCACATTGACGCAACGACGCGACAAGCCCGACATCGCTACCTACCTCGGCAAGGGCAAGGTGGATGAACTGGAAAGGCTCGTCGAGTTTCATGCGGCCGACGTGGTGATCTTTGTCAATGATCTTTCGCCGGCCCAGATTCGCAACCTGGAACAAAGGCTCAAGGTCAAGGTGCTGGACCGCACCGAACTGATCCTCGACATCTTTGCCACACGTGCCCAGACCTGGGAAGCTCGTCTGGCCGTCGAACTGG
The DNA here is from genome assembly GCA_947258905.1 of uncultured Pirellulaceae bacterium. Lineage (GTDB taxonomy): Bacteria > Planctomycetota > Planctomycetia > Pirellulales > Pirellulaceae > CAJQPP01. The sequence continues at coordinate 3,041 of CAMYKF010000568.1, forward strand.
CCCAGCTGGAATACTCGCTGCCGAGGCTCAAGCGTATGTGGACTCACCTGTCACGAATCAAGATGGGCGTGGGGATGCGCGGCCCGGGTGAAAAGCAACTGGAAGTCGACCGCCGGCTAGTTGA
>CAMYKF010000569.1 GCA_947258905.1 uncultured Pirellulaceae bacterium
TGGAAGAAGCCGCGCCCGAGGATCTCGATTCGCTACAGATGGATTGGTACATCCTGAAGGTGCAAAGCAACCGCGAGAACTCCATCTGCGACGGACTCAAGCGACGTGTCGCCGTGGCCGGGCTGGATGATTACTTCGGTGACATCCTGGTGCCGACCGAAGACGTCGCGGAATTCAAGAACGGTAAACGACGCGTGATCAAGCGGAAACTGTATCCCGGTTACATCGTCGTGAACATGGCAATCAACGATGACACCTGGTTTCTGGTGCGAGAGACACCTGGCATCGGTGACTTCACGGGTGCCGCTGGGAAACCAACCCCGATGCTGCCGCACGAGGTGGAACGGATCGTGAAATCCGTTCGGCCCGATGAGGAAGGAACGGAGACGATCAAGACGGCGATTCCATTCAAAGTGGGTGATCGTGTGCGGATCAAGGAAGGGACCTTTGAAAACTTCGAGGGCGATGTCGAGGTCATTGACGAGGCCAATGGTCGAGTCACAGTCATGATCAATATCTTCGGCCGATCGACGCCGGTTGAGCTTGAGCATTGGCAGGTCGAAGCGGTCTGAGTCGCATTACATCCAACCACTTAATCCAGTCTCGAAATCTCTAAACCTGTTATGGCTAAGCAACTCGTAGGTACGGCGAAGTTTCAGGTACCTGGCGGTCAGGCAACTCCCGCCCCGCCTGTCGGTACTTCGCTGGGCAAATTCGGAATCAATCTGGGTCAATTCGTCCAGCAGTTTAACGATCGGACCAAGGAATTCGGCGGCACGCCGATTCCCGTGATCGTCAGTGTCTACAGCGATCGCAGCTTTGACTTTGTGACCAAGAGCCCGCCGGCCGCGGCGCTGCTCAAGATGGCGGCCGGAATTGCCAAGGGCTCGGGCGTTCCCAACAAGGAGAAGGTCGCTCAGGTCACTCGCCCGCAGGTCGACGAGATCTGCAAACAGAAGATGGCGGATCTGAACGCGCGAGATCTGGAACACGCCCGGGCGATGATCGAAGGAACGGCTCGCAGCATGGGCATTGATGTCATTGACGGTTAGCGACAGAAACAAGGGCATTCGTGATGGCCAAACATTCCAAACGATTTCGGGCTTTGAGTGAAAAGGTGAGTGCCGATCCAGTCTCCCTAGACAAAGCCGTCGAAGTCCTCAAATCATTCGACAACGCCAAATTCGACCAGACCGTGGAGATCGCCATCCGCTTGGGAATCGATGCCAAGCAGGCCGATCAACTGGTGCGAGGATCGCTCGTGCTGCCCCACGGAATTGGCAAGACGCAACGCGTCGTGGTGTTCGCCAAGGGTGACCTGGCGGACGTTGCCAAAGAGGCCGGGGCTGACGAAGTCGGTCAAGAGGATCTGGCCAAGCGGATCAAGGATGGCTGGCTCGACTTCGACGCCTGCATCGCGGCGCCGGACATGATGGGGCTGGTCGGACCGCTGGGCCGTGTCCTCGGTCCTCGCGGGCTGATGCCGTCGCCGCGGGCCGGGACCGTCACCGCCGATGTGGCCACCGTGGTGAAGGAATACAAGGCCGGCAAGGTCGAGTTCCGCAACGACTCGGCCGGCATCGTGCACGGCGTGGTCGGCAAGCTGAGCTTCGACAACCAGAAGTTGCTGGAGAACATTCAGGCATTCATCAACCATATTCAGAACCTCAAACCGGCCGCGGTTAAGGGAACGTACATGAAGGGACTCAGCGTCAGTGCGACGATGAGTCCGAGTGTGCGGATCGCCGCGTAGGGATTGACGGAGTTTGGACCGTAATGAGCAAACGCATCAAGAACCTTATCGTGAAGGAATTCGCAAATCGACTGAGCGGCGTCGACGACGCCCTGCTGGTCAACGTGATTGGTTTGGATGCCAACAAGAGCGTCGTCCTGCGTCGGACGTTGCGTGAAAAGAATATTGAGTTGATGGTCGTTAAGAACGGACTTGTAAAACGAGCGACCGAAGGAACTCCACTCGCTTCCGCCTTGGAGGGCATGGAAGGCAGCTTGGCCTTCGTCTGGGGTGGCGAGGACTTTGTTTCCTTGGTCAAGGAAGTGACCAAGCTGACGGACGACAAGGAGTTCGAAGCATTCGCGACCCGCGGCGGCGTGATGGAAGGGTCACAACTGTCGGCCGAACAGGTCAAGGAAATCAGCAAGTGGCCCAACCGCCAGGAGCAGCTCAGCATTCTCGCCGGTCAGATCCTGGGTGACTACGGCGCCGACGTGATCAAGATCGAGCACCCCACCAAGGGCGACAGCCTGCGCGGCCACGGCGGCCAGAAGGACGGGCACGGACTCTGGTGGAAGATGGTCGCCCGCAACAAGCGCTGCATCGGTCTGTACCTGGGGGATCCGGACGGCGCCGACCTGTTCCTGCGCCTGACGAACGAACAGACACCTCAA
>CAMYKF010000570.1 GCA_947258905.1 uncultured Pirellulaceae bacterium
CAGATTCCCTACGACTTCCTCGACAAGGTCTTCGTCGGGCACCTCCATGGCGATCACTTCGGCGACATGGGTGCTTTGTTCGTTGGAGGTGCCTTGATGGGGCGACATAAGCCGCTGCGGATCTGGGGCCCCACCGGTTCCACGCCCGAACTCGGAACGGCCGCCGCAATCGGACACATGGAGAAGATGTACGCATGGGACATCGCGGGGCGTCTTGGCCAAACTGATATCCGCGGCTTCACGACGGAAGTCCATGAGTTTGACTACATGAAAGAACAGGTTATTTACGAGGAGAATGGCGTCGTTATCCGTTCGTTCCCGGCCATCCATGCCATCGACGGATCCGTGAGTTTCTCGCTGGAGTGGAACGGACTCAAGTTCGTGTTCGGTAGTGATACCTTCCCCAACAAGTGGTTCATTAAGAATGCCAGGAACGCCGACCTCGTAATTCACGAATGCTTCATCGCCGTGCCGGACTGCATCAACAAGCTCCTCCTAACGCCGGAAGCGGCGCTGCAGGTGGGAACGCAGATCCACACCGCGCCGGAGGCCTTTGGCAAGGTTATGAGCATGGTCGAGCCGCGCCACGCGATCGCCTACCACTTTTTCAAGGACCACGACACGACGGGCCCGATCCTCGAACGCATCCGCACCACGTACGACGGACCGCTCAGTCTCGCGGAGGATCACATGGTCTGGAACGTGACGAAGGACAAGATCACGGAGCGCTTGGCGATCGTGGACCACCACACGTGGACTCCGCCGATGGCCAGCCCTGCGGTTCCGATCGACCCGAACGATCGTGTCCCTTACTCCCCGGAGATCGAAGCTGGTCGCCTGGACATGCGCGAAGTGCTTGAACCCATCTTTGAAGAAGCTGGCGAGGCGTTAGGTCGGGAATTCGAGTATCCCAGCAAGAAGTAGTGACCGGTTGCGGATTTTCAGCCGTCGTTTCGATTACTTTCGATGCTCTCCAAGCGTGTTCGCCAATCGCCGGACTCCTTCGGTTTGCCCCACGCTTCGTAAAGGCGCACCAAACGCTCGATGGCTTCGGTCAACTCTTTGTCTCGCTTGGTTGCAGGGATATTGGCTTCGAGTCCCGTGAAGCCTTGATTCAATAACGGTTCGGCGGCTGCAAATCGTTGCTGCCCGGCAAGCGATTCGCCCAGAATGCTTTGCGCCTTGGCTACCCGCCAGTCCTCTTTGCCGTGAGAGTCCGTGCGCGTTTTCAGGTTTTCTCCAAGAAGAGGCTCGGCATCAGTGAACCGTTCCATTTCATTCATCAACCGGCCAAGGTTCTGGAGAGCGTCCAGGGTCGTTGGATGTTGATCACCCAGCACTTCACGAGCACCCTGGAGCGCTTCGACATAATACGGTTCAGCCTCGGCGAATCGGCCCTGACTTTGCCGCAAAAAGCCCATGTTGTTCGTTGCCAGCAATGTGCTGGGATGTTCCTTTCCAAGTACTCGCGTGAAACCTTCCAGCGCGTCAACGTAAAACGGTTCCGCCTCAGCCAGTTTTCCCTGCCGCTGCAGGAAGACTGCCATATTATTAATTGCGGATAGGGTGTCACCGTGGTCTTCCCCCAACTCTTGGCGGCTTTTGTCAACAGCCTCTCGAAAGTACGGATCGGCCTCCGCAAATCGGTTTTGTTTGAACAAGTTGGCGGAAAGGTTTCTCAAGATGCGAATTGACGTGACATCGTCGGCGCCGTCAAGCATTCGCCGCTTGTCTTGAAGTACTTGCCGATAAATGCGCTCGGCTTCCGTAAGATTTCCTTGAGATTCCAGGATGAAAGCCAGGTTGTTTGCCCGCGAGAGCGTGTCCCGGTGTCCCTTTCCAAGGACTTTTTCTCCCAATCTCAAGGACTCTCGGAACAAGGGCTCAGCTTCTTTGGGCTTGCCCTGTTTAACCAAAAGCACACCCAGGTCGTTCATCGTTCTCATTGTCGATGGATGTTCATTTCCAAGCAGGTCTCGGCAACCCGCCAGTGCCTTCCGGAGGTAATCCTCCGCCTTTTCAAACTTCCCCTGCTCCCCGAGCAGGCTACCCATGTTGTGGATCGCCGTCAGGACATCTTTGTGATTCTCACCATGAATACGGCGCAATCCCTCGAGCGCTTCCTCGTAATACAGTTCGGACTCAGTTAGCTTTCCCTGGTTTTGAAGCAGCCATCCGAGATTGTTCATCGTCGCCAGCGTATCAACGTGGTTGTTGCCCAGCACACGGCGTCTCCCGTCGAGCACTTTGAGATATAGTTTTTCGGACTCGTCTAACTTGCCCTGTATCTGCAACAACCAGGCGAGACTGTTTATCGAAGTGTACGTGTCGGGATGCTCTTCCCCAAGCGAACGACGTCGTCCTGCGAGCGCCTCTCGAAAACAGGCTTCCGCCTTATTCAATTCGCTCTGACTTTGCCAAAGCCGGCCCATATGTTCGAGTGAATAAAGAGTATCAGGGTGTTCGTTGCCCAACAGCCTGCGTCGTGTTTCAAGGGCTTCGGTTTGCGGCCTGGTCGCCTGTTCCAAAAGCCCCAAACCTTGCAGAGTGTTGGCCAGGGCCTGTTGGAGTTGAGCTTTGACGAGCGGTTGTTCGTCAAACTCCTCAGCCGCTTGTAGCGCACGTTCAAAAACGTTCTCGTAAAGCGTCGCGAGCGACACGTCGGTGAAATTCGCGCCCGCCAGGAGCTGTTCCAGTTGTTTGGAGTTTGATTCAATTTCGGAATCTTCAATCCGCTCGCGGCGCCAAGCCTCGATGGCCTCGTCGACAACGTTGTCACGAAGCCGCGTGGCCATTAACGGCACGTCGAGTTCGCTGAGTTGGTTTTCCTGAAACTCGGTCACCTGCTGAAGTTCATCAGCTCGCTTCTTCATTTCAGTTTCAGCCATCTCGGCACGGTGTTTTTGGGTAAGCGCCCAAATTAATCCGATCGACGTACCGATGATTCCGAGTATCAAAACAGCCGTTAAGGAAGTGGCCGCAATGACTTTTCCGCGATTGCGTCGAACGAATTTTTCTAACCGATACCTTGTGCCGGGAGGCCCGGCCAAAACAGGCTCATCATGGAGATGTCGTTGAATGTCGGCCGCCAGATTATCGACGGTTTCGTAGCGTCTGGATCGCTCCTTTTCGAGGCACTTCATGACAATCCAGTCGAGATCCCCTTTCAACTGCAGACTTAACCTGGCGGTGTCCAAAGCCGATTTGCTGTCAGAGGATGTCGTGATGTCGGATTTGATGGAGGAAAGGCGAGTCGATGGTTTGATCGGTTCTTCCTCGCAAATGACTCGAACAAATTCGGCATATCCTTTGTTTATCAGATCCCACGCATCGAACGGCGTCGTGCCAGCCAACAACTCGTACAGCAACACACCCAAAGAGTAGATGTCGGTTCGTGTATCGATATCCAAACCGGAACCTTTTGCCTGCTCGGGACTCATGTAGGCAGGCGTTCCGATGATTTGTTGCTGTCCGGTGACGAGCGTTTTTTGGGTAAGCTCAACGTTCAATGCCTTGGCAAGTCCAAAATCAATTACCTTTGGAACGGGGACCGCATCCTGAAGTTTCACCAACACGTTGCCCGGTTTGATATCACGGTGAATGACACCTTTCTGGTGGGCGTGCTGAATGGCCTGGCATACGCTGGTAAAGAGTTCCAGACGTTCCCGAGTGTTTAACTGGGCTGCATTGCAGTATTCAACGATGGGTTCGCCGGATACGAATTCCATCACGAAGTATGGGCGTCCGTTATCCGTGCTACCCGCGTCAAGCACCTTCGCGATGTGCGGGTGATCCATCATCGCCAGCGCCTGACGCTCCGCCTCAAAGCGTGCGATGACCTGATTGGTATCCATTCCCAGCTTGATCACCTTGAGAGCAACTCGCCGGCGGATGGGTCTTCTTTGTTCCGCCAGGTAGACGACGCCAAACCCACCTTCTCCGATAACTTGCAAGAGTTTATAGGGGCCAATCACTTCACCGATCAGGTCGCCCACTTGCGCGGAATTTTGCGTTGAACCGCCTGAATAATCTGAAGTTTGATTGTGCTCGTCGCTCACAGAAATTCGTCACTTGAAACGGAATGATGCAAACGACAACCATTATACCAACACGAATTTGTTCTCGTTGAGTATTGTATTCCTGATTTCCGGCCCTTGGCACAAATGGACAATTGGCAATCCAAAGAACTACATTGGGAGCGGGAAGCGCAGGTGGCAATCGAACTCTATCGACCTCCACGACAAATTCGTGTGCCTGATTCGAGTTATTTGCAGCAGATAGTTGCAACTTGCGACGTGAATTACAGAGTTAACGTAGAGAAGCTTGCAGGATTCGCGTATCGATTTCGTGCAGAGTATTACCAATGCCATCCGTTTTATTAATGAGCCAACAATCGAACGTTTTGTGAATTGAGCGTCCGCATTTTCCCGTGAATCTATCGGTCATTCACTGCCATTCGGTTCATCGACCGACGCGACGAATGGGCCGTTGGCCCGATCAACAGATTGGGCAAGCCGCTGTAATTACTTAAGATGAACCGGCGAGGCGCAAGTGCGCCTCCTGTGGCGGAGGTTTAGACTGGGTAGGTTGATCCACCATTCAAGGCACAAGACATGACACGAATTCAGCACGGTATCCTGCTCGGCCTTATTGCACTGTTTCAGCCATCACTCGCAACAGCTCAGGACGGCGTAACGGATTCGTTGCGGGAATGGCTTGAATCAGCGTCCCGATCGCCGATTGACGAACAACCGTTTGGCACAATGCATCTGACGCGTGCCGAGGCGGTAGCGGCCAGCCAGCTGCTGTTCGAACACCGCGGGGAACAGCTGCGCGAACAGCGGACCGCAGAGTGGGATGACAGGCGTATCCGGCTGGGCGACCACGAAATGAAGTTTGACTTTCGGGTATTCGGCGATGCGGGGGAAAACGGCCGCAGCCTGTTTATCTCGATGCACGGCGGAGGCGGGGCTCCGGAGCACGTCAACGAGCGCCAATGGAAAAACCAGATCGACCTGTACGAGCCTGCTGAGGGTATTTATTTGGCGCCTCGCGCTCCCACCAACAACTGGAACCTGTGGCACGAGCCGCATATCGACGAGTTCTTTGCGCGGATTATCGAGGATGCGGTGCTGTTCCGGGACGTTAACCCCAATCGTGTGTACCTGATGGGGTATTCAGCGGGCGGTGACGGAGTCTATCAACTGGCGCCACGCATGGCCGATCGCTGGGCCGCGGCGGCCATGATGGCCGGACATCCCAACGACGCGTCGCCACTGGGCCTGCGCAATATCAGTTTCACCATTCACATGGGCGCCGACGATGGTGCCTACAAACGCAACCAGGTGGCCGCCGAATGGAAAGAGAAACTGGCCGAGTTGCAGGCGGCCGATCCCGAAGGCTATCGCCACGATGTGCAGATCCATGAGGGCAAGGGACACTGGATGGACCGCGAGGATGCGGTCGCCGTCGAGTGGATGGCTGAATTCGTCCGCGACCCCCTGCCTCGCAAGATCGTGTGGAAGCAATCACCGGTCACGCACCGGCAGTTTTACTGGCTGGCTGTCGATGAAGCCGACGCAGTCGCCGGCGCCGAAGTGGTCGTCAGCCTTGATGGTCAGGAAGTGACGATCGAGCGCGCGGACAAGATCGACATGCTGGTCCTGCGATTCAATGACGAGATGGTGGATCTCGACCGGCCGATCGTCGTTAAGTATGAGGGACGCGAGTTATTTAACGGTCCCCTGCCCCGCACGATCACCACGTTGTGGCGAACGCTCGAGGAACGCGGCGATGCGTATTACATGTTCCCGGCAGAATTGCGCCTTCCGCTGGATCAGTAGTGCCGTAGCAAATCTCTGCGCTTTTCCGCAGGCCGGATGAGGGGGAGCAGTGTAATTTCCCGATGAATGAATAGTCGGGCCCAGCTGAGCAACCACTCAACCCTCACCCGATCTTGGGAGAGGTAACAAGAAAGCGCAAGATCCTCTCACGACTTTGGCTACAGCAAACCGCGGATCATGGCCACCACGCCGATTAACATAAGCACAAAGCTGAAGGGATAAATATATCCTGCCTGCCACGCCACCACGGCCCACACGATGCCACCCAGCAACATTAGCAGCCCGGCTCCGAATCCGGCATCGATGCCCCATTCATCGTCGTCGGCACCGCCCGGGTTGTGCCTGCGTCGCCAAGTCTCTTCGCGCTCCACTCCTGACAGCAGTTCGTCTTCACGGCGGCGGCGGGCAACGCGGTTGGCGGCTGCCGTGCGTTGCGCGGCGCCGGTACCGGATACCGCTGGAGGCGGAGCCTGATACGGACCGGGCACGGCAGCTGCTGGTGTTACGAATCCGGCCGTGACAGGCGCTGCATGATCATCGACTGGCAAGGCAAATGGATCGTCCAGCGGTGCCAGTGGCTCCGTGGGAGCCAGCTGGATTTGCGCGTCGGTATTTTCCTGCAGATGCAAAATCGCCCCGCATTTGCAACGGATGCGTTTACCCATCAACGATTCATCCGGTCGGTGCTGCCGTCCACAATCATCACAATCGACAACCCACTCGGTTTGAATTGCCACGAAATCAGCGGGGTCCGGAATACGCATCACGTTCTGGCAACCCTTGCAGCGAATCTTTTTGCCAATCAGCTTGCTGGATACCGTGAACTTTTTGTTGCAGCTTTCGCAATGAAACGAGAAAGGCATGGCGGGATTCCTGTGGCAGGGTAACGACCCTGATTGTAGCCAGGCGACGCCCGATATCGAAATCTCGGGTCGCACCATTGGCTTCCCCACGCGGGTCCGGCAACCAGCAAATCCCCGCGGCAAACTCGGTGACGGATTTTCCAGCGAATTTCTGCTGGTGAGCCTGGCAGCAGGTTTGATTTTCCTTGACCCGCCCATGGCCCGGGAGTCTAATTGGTTGCACCACTCCCACCGGAACATTCTCAATCGGAACAACACACGGGAGGCATCCATGACTCGTTTGCATCTTTTCAAGTGGGGGCTGGCCATCGTTCTGCTGTTACAGCTGACAATGGTCTGCCAATCCAGTCACGCCGACCTTACCAAGCGGCAACTGCGAACGCTGGAAAACGAATTTCTGCCAGCCTGGTATCGCGGCGACACGCACGGCGTGCTGGAATCACTGGGCCAGGTCATTGGCCAGCTGTCCGATGACGACGTGGCCCAGCTGGATGATATGCTGGCCAGCCAGAACATTCCGCCGTCCAGTAAATTGCTGGTGGAATCACGTTTGAAACTGTTACGGCAAAACCCCGACGCTCGGCTGCGCAAACCGGCGTTGCGCGAATTGTTGCTGACCCTCGAATACATCGATGACGAAACACGTTCGCTGCTGGAGGACACCGCCGCCCTCGGCCTGGCCATCGACGGGCTCAAGGGCAGCGAATCATTCGACGAGTACGAGGGATTGTTGTGGGACGCCCACGTGCTGGAACAACGAATGGGATCGTCGATCGATCTGGCTGAATATGCGGTGCAGTTGCTCAAGTCGAAAAAACGATATCGCACGAACGATTTGGAGCAGGAACAGCAGGATTTGGTGAACCTGGATTTCGGCGAGCGCAGCGAACAGCTGGCCAACGAGCTGAAACAATTGTCCGAGCGCGAGCTGCTGGTACGCATCGCACGCATGACTCATTCCCGCAATGTGCTGCGCGACACTGATGACCTCCAGCAGCATTATCACGCCGCCTGGTCGATTCGCATGGATGGCGATCTGACGGACCAGGAACTGAAACAAGGCAGCGCTTGGCAACTGACGGCGCTGCAGGATGAGAACTTGCAGGACCAGATAACGTCGCTGGTGTCCGAGGGACGGGATTTGGCTGGCGAAGAGTTGCTGGAAAAAAGTCGCTTGCTGTTCACCGGAATGCACTGGTGGATACGCGGCCGCTATGGCATGGGTACCGATGGTTTCGGTTTGCTGAAAAGTCCCGCGGCCCTGAATTCGGAAGAAGCCCGCTTTGCCCTGTTCATGCCGGAGAAAAATCCCGAGCCGACCGATCCCCGGGAGACTTCGCGATACCAGATTCCTGAAGTCGACCGCCGCCACAACTACATCTGGGCGTGGGAATACCGGCAAGTGCAAATGTCAACCAGCCGCGACAACCGGGTGGTCGCGCGCGACCAGCAGGTAACGACCGAGACCCAGCTGTCCCGGTTCTACTGACGGTCCAACAAGATAGTCCGGGGAGTTGCCTCGGAGACGACCAGACGTTCCATGACCCAAAAACTCTCACTCACCGAAGCCGACATGCGAGCTGCCTTTCGAGTGGTCGGATTCCTCGAATATGGTAATGCGCTCGACAACCTGGTTTCACTGGTCAGCATGGCCGACAAGGACGACCTGGTGGCCATTGAGGGCATCATCGCCGAACGGCCCGAGTTCGCGGTCTACACCACGATGCCCGAACAGTTCCCCATGGATGCTGAATCCAGCCGTTTCGATGGTGCAACCAGTCAAGCCACTTTGAATTCCGCTGGCAAGCGAACCGGTCTGGCGTGGGTACTGGCACTGGCCCGCGTGGAATTCGGCGCGATCGTCGCCGGTTTCACTGAGCATCCTGATCCTTACACGTTCGTGACACCGGACGCACTGGATTACCGACAAAGCCTGCATCTGTTGCTGGAAGGGGTCAACGGCCACTACACCACCATGCAGAATGCAGAGCAGTTTCGCGAGTTTGCAGATCGCAGCGGCAACATCATGACCGCGCTGGCCTTTAGCCGACGCGTGCGGATCGTCCGATCGATGTTGCGTCCGCTGATGAAACCGGGTCGCAACGCATGGCGCACCGACCAGGCCGACGAGTTGCAAAAGTATGCCGATGATATGGAGGGCGCCCAGGTTGCCCTGAACGAGTCGATTCGGTCCTTTTTGTCTGCTCAAACTTACTCCGTCGACGAAACCACGACTCGGGAGTTCGTCAACGCCTGCGGCATGCAACTGTCCGCCGAAAAACGTGAACTGGCTGCCGGCACCGCAACCGTTCGCGATTTCCGTACACCGGAGGGCAAACGCTAACCAAATTGGGGACTCATCGGGAGGGCGAAGTTCCGTCTGAGCCGCAATACTCGGCGGCTCGGACGGGGCCTCGCCCTCCCGTTTTTCAGCTTGAATTTTCAGTACGGAAACGTGTCGTCGATTTGCGCGGCAGATAGCTCGCAAATGAACCCGGCCAGGCGTTCGACGAGCACTTCCATCAAACGCTGGCCTTTCTCCGGCGTCGCCGCGTGAGGATTGGCAGCGCCGCTGTTTTCGGTAAGCAAGTGCCACGGCCGGGTGATGGATACCCAGCCTTCATTTAACGCGGAAAATCTCGCTGGTCGTTTTTTACCCTGATCAGCCTGCAGACTGCCATCCTCGCTCCGCGCGACCAGTTCCGGAAAGTAAGCTAAAGCAAACGACGTTTCCATTTCACCTGCGTGGTCTTCGGGATGTTCAAAAATGTCGTCGTACACATCCGCAATCGACTGGTACCAGTCGCACAGGAACAGATGCGCTTCGGTCTCGCCGGCCAATTCGCGCAGCACCGGCTTGAAGGAATTCCCGCCGTGACTGTTGAGCAACAGAATCTTGTAGATCCCGTTGTGTACCAGCGTTTCCACCAGATCGCTGATGATGATTGTCATCGTGGAGGGATTGAGATTCATGGCCAGCGGAAATTCGCTGAGGTTTGATTCTGTGCCGTAGGGAATCGTGGGCAGCAGAACAACCTTGGCTCCGCGCTGTTGCGCCGCGTGGCACACATGCTCGCCGATGATGGTGGCTTCCAGCGTATCGGTGCTGTAGGGCAAGTGCAGATTGTGCGGTTCGGTCGCGCCGAACGGCAGCACCGCCACCTCAAATTCCTGTTGCTTGATCTCAGCGTAGTTCGATTCCGCCAGATTCCATGGAGCGTTCATGATTGAAGGTTACCAGAAAATCGAAGGCCAATGCACAAGCGACGGGAGGGCGAGGCTCCGTCCGGGCCGATATCAGCGCCGCTGGCCTGCGAAGGGCCTCGCAGGCCTGCATGTAGCTGAGCGAGGCCCTCGCTCAGTAGCGTGTGTCGTACAGATTTGCTGGACCGCGAAGGGGCTTCCACTCCTGGTTTTGATCACCGGTCCTTGCGGTATCGCCTGACCAGCTCAACCTCGTGACCCATGTCATTCATCAATTCCTCGACGGCGCGATCGACTTCCAATCCGCCGCTGGTCACGTCACGAAAAATCTTGCCCTCGCTGTCCAGCAAATAGCTGGTGTTCATCCAGCGAGCATTCCACGCACGTCGAATCTGCTTGTCGTGATCGTGAAAACTGTTGAAGGCCCAGCCGAGTTCGGCGGCGTCCTCGGGGTCATCGCCGACGAATACACCGACCACGGCAAAGGGCTTGTCGCGAAGTGCATCGGCCAGCTGCCGGTGTTGCAACAGCAATTCCTCACGTGGACCCCAGCGTGACCAGAAAATCAGCAGCACAGCCTTGCCCCGATAGTCGCCAAGTTTGAGCGGCTGACCGTGCACATCAACGCCGTCGATCTCGGGTGCGGGCAAGCCGTCACGCAAATTCAGCGCGGCTAACCGCGCGGGTGCTTCGACACGCAGTGTGGACTCGAAACCGGGCAACATCGTGTGGTTGGGATTGCCCGAATCCGTTGCCATGATGGGCACGTCCGGCCACTCATTCTTGCAGCGGACCAGCAACGACTCGATCTCTTCGTTGATCCTGTCCACCGGCCATTGCTGCAGACACTCCTCTCCTTCCGGCCCCAGCGAAGACAATGCCTCTTTCTCTTTCAACTGGTGTGTCTGCCGCAATCTCTCCAGATAACGGATCAGGGCCCACGCCGCGCGACCCTGTACGTCGGCAACCAAACTCTCGGACATCAGCCGTCGCAAGGCAGCCTCACGGTCCATTGCGGGTGTGCTTGATTTTTCGATCCGTTCCACCCACGCGATCAACACGGGAACATCGGCGTACTGGTCAATCAGAAAATTGGCCGCTTGCTCACGCGCTTCACCTTTGCATCGACTCCACAGGTGCACGATCAATTTGACTGCGTCGTCCTGGTCACTGGCATCAGGCGCTATGGCCACCGCCCGTTCCATAATCGCACTTTCAAATTGCCGCCTCTGTTGCACAATGGCCGTTTGGTCGTCGTCATTTCGAGCCGCCGCATACGCACGTCGCAGTTTTACAAGTTCCTGGAAGACTTACCTATGTGGCCATCACCAGAGCCCGTTATCAGCTTTTTATTCCCTACGTCTAGAATAATAAAATTATTGAGCGACTGAAAGCTTGTTAAACATTATACGCGAAATTAAATTTTCTTCAAAATTATATACGCACCTATGATGAAACCGGTACCCCAGCAAAAAGTTTCGCTGGAGCGCAATTCAAAAGCCCAAATCCGGTAGTTCGTAGTAGACGAGGCCACTACGCGCAACACGTTAATCGATGCCGTAGTGCTTCCGCCAATCCCGGCATTCTTTGCTGCCAATCTCAAAATCGCGGCACACGCGTGGGCGATATTCGTGGTGCTTGCAAAGTCGCGTGTCAGGATCGAGCCAGATGCAGGGGCCATCCAGTTGGCCAGCGGGAGGAGCCTCGCAGGCGGCGATGTAATCCAGCAATTCCTGTTTCAGATGATCGGGCAATGCCCTCCAGTACTGCGCGTCATGCGAGGATTCCACCGGCTCCATAAAGGCCGGGTAACCCATGTGCAGACAGCACACCCCGCAATTCCGGCAATCGTTGATGACGGGCAACTTTTTTTTGATTGGCTGACTCATCGATTCCGAACCACAATCCTTGTCTTTGTCCTTGTCATTATCCTTGTCGCTACTTAATGCTCCGAATAGTTGACCACATGTCCCCTTCGATAAGCATAAGGACGAAGACAAGGACAAGGATGACAGGGTAAAATGGCTATTATGTCGCAGTTCCAGTCATCACGCATCGCCCGGTCTCACCCGTCGCTATCGACTTCCTTGCTGATTCGCGTGCAGCAAATGGAACCGGACGCCTGGAACCGGCTGGTCGAAACGTTTGGACCGATTGTTTACCAGTGGGCCAGAACCTCAGGACTGAATGCCGACGATGCAGCGGACGTGGTGCAGGATGTGTTCACGAAAGTCGCCCGGGGGATCGGCAGTTTCCAACGACAAAAGGAACAAGGCAGCTTTCGCAGCTGGCTGGCCACGATTACCCGCAACCGCATCCGCGATTTCTTTCGACGGGACAAGATAAAAAACCCGGCCCCTGCCGGCGGCACCCAGGCCATGCAACAACTGCAAAGCGTGCCTGACTCGCTGGATGAATCAATCAGCGAAGCGCAAATCAATCGCCGGCTACCCGCTCGCGTTCTGGAACTCGTGCAATCGGAAATCGAGCCCCGTACCTGGCAAGCGTTCTGGCTGACGACCGTGGAAGCCGGGTCGGCCCGCGATGTCGCCGATCAACTGGACATGCGTTTGGCTTCGGTTTATCAGGCCAAATCACGGGTTTTGCGAAAACTCCGTCAGCGACTGCAGGAACTGCCTTAGGCCGGCAAGTCCCGGGACAGGGTGCCATGCCCGGGTGCCACTGCTGGCTTTGTCCGAGGGTGTCCGGGAATTGCATTTGGATACATCGTGCAATTTTAGCGGCAGGGCGCAAGCCCTCCGGTTGTTCACCCGTGTTCCACAACCGGAGGGCTCGCGCCCTTCCGCTACAATTCCTGGACACCCTCGGGCAAGCCAGCAGTGGCACCATTTACGATTCAACTTTTTCACATTTTCGTGTCAGCGCCTTGCGTTCATACAGGTGGGCCCCGATTCGGGCTGCCTACAATCAGGGATAGTCGCTTTTTTATGAGGGTCCGATGATCGCCAACTGCCCGACGGACGAACAACTGCTGGATTTTTCGCTGGGTCGCCTGGCCGAAGAGCACAGCGACGAGCTGTTTCACCATGTCGCCGATTGTGATCGCTGCCAGGAATTTCTGGTCGAGCACGACGCCAGCGACGACACGCTGATCGATCATCTGAAACAGGCCTCGGCTGCCGAATCCGAAAACTTTGTCGCCGAGGAAGGCTGTCGCACAGCAATGGCGCGGGCGCTGGCAGTACTGGCTTCGTCGAGTTCCGACGGTGAGACGCAGGATGACCTGCCCGAGCAGATCGGCGACTACCAGATCCTGCGTCTGATTGGTCGCGGCGGCATGGGGAATGTGTATCTAGCGCAGCATACGCGGCTGGGCCGTCGTGTGGCGTTAAAAGTCATCGCGGGGCACCGCGCGACGGACCCGAAAATGCAGGGCCGGTTTGAAACCGAGATGCAGGCCGTCGGCCAGCTCAATCACCCCAATATCGTTGCCGCCCTGGATGCGCGTGAAGTCGACGGCCTGGCCGTTTTGATAACCGAATGGATTGACGGACTCGATCTGGCCGAAGTCATTCGGCGTACTGGTCCGTTGTCGGTTGCTGATGCCTGCCGTGTCACCGAAAGCGTTGTCGATGCGCTGACAGCCATTCACGAGGCCGGTCTGGTGCATCGCGACATCAAACCGTCGAACATCATGCTGGATCGTCAGGGCAACGTGAAACTGCTCGACCTTGGCTTGGCGCGGTTCCAGGACGATTCGGCGACTCGCCGCGAACTGACGGCCACCGGACAAACGATCGGTACCGCCGATTATCTGGCACCTGAACAAATTGATGCGACAGGCGAAGTCGACGGGCGAACTGATGTGTATGCCCTTGGTTGCACCTTGTTCAAGCTACTAACCGGCTCGGCTCCATTTGCCGGCCCACAGTGGCCGACGGCCTTTGCCAAGATGAACGCCCACGTTTCGGAAGACCCGCCAGAACTGGACAAATCGAAGTGCCCGGCCGATCTTGCGCAACTGGTTGGCAGCATGCTGGCCAAACAACCCGACCAGCGCCCCGAGTTGCCACAGGTCGGTAAGGTGATGCGGCGACATGCACCGCCTGCCGATCTGGAATCTCTAATCGAGAAAGCCTGGACGGCCAAGCCACAGGAACGGAACGAGGATGCAGGCAAACAAGCGGCGGCGCAATCCTTGCCCTGGTATCAGCGACCCGTACCGCTGGCCGTGGCCATGGCTGCCGGACTGTCAGGGATTTTGCTCGGCTACCTGTTGGGTGTGATCATCACCATCAAGAAACCCGATGGGACAACCGCAACACTCGATGTCCCCGATGGCAGCCACGTCACCATTGACGAGGACGGCAACGCCATCGTTGAGCCGGGCGCCGCCCGCAATTCCCAAACAGGCAAAGATCAGCCAGGCGAAGAATCGGTAACCGGCAGAGATGACGCGCAGCGGATTCGCGGGATCTGGCACGCCATTGACGATCGCTCGTGGGGCTATGTCGCCTTTTCGGATCGTCACGTCGGCATGTTTACGGACATTGAGCCAGAGCAGGCCCTGTACGAGCTTAATCCCGCCGACCAGTCCATCCGCATGACGTTCCCGTTTAGTGACGAGAGTCCCGGCATGATCATGGAGGGCAACTACAAGTTCATCAACAATGCATTCCTCGAATTGACATTCATCGCCGATCCCGATGCAGGGCCCACTCTTGTGCGATTGGTCAAGCTGGATCCGGCCGCGGTCGCATCCATTGATCGCTCCTCGAATCGATCGCTGTTTGCCGCGCTGCGGGCTTTGGAGGAATGGAACGAGGGCGCGACCGAGCTCCCTTCCGATCTGTTCCCGGCCCGCCAGCTCAACGGCGTGTGGAAAATGTCACTTTGGCAGACAACGGGCGGCGGCCAAGACACGGAGTCCGTGGAATATCAGATGGTGATCGATCGCGGGCGACTCCTCGTGCTCAGCGGGGACCAGCCTGTGGTGGATGGCGTTGTCAATCTGCAGCAACGTGTGGGTGGACTGCGTGCCACGTTTTTCTTCAGGGATCTACAAACGCAATTGCCTTACCGGCTCCCTCGTGCGTTCAAAGTCGACTGGTCGCAACCCGGTGGCCTGGTACGCGTCCCGG
Source organism: uncultured Pirellulaceae bacterium (assembly GCA_947258905.1). GTDB lineage: Bacteria > Planctomycetota > Planctomycetia > Pirellulales > Pirellulaceae > CAJQPP01. The sequence continues at coordinate 15,013 of CAMYKF010000570.1, forward strand.
AAAACACTGATGAAACGAATGTTTCACCGAGGCGGTGGCCCCGCGAAATATCCGGAATACTGACCTTTTCGCCACTGGAAAGTCATTCGGGCCTGATCAAGGTGCGGTTCCAGCCGGATGACGATGATCCGGAAATGACCATTTACCCCGGCTTGCGGCAAATAACTTTGGAGCAAGCGCCCCTTCCGGAGAAAGCTGCCAACTTGCCGGCCGCGCTAACCAATCCGGAGAACGACGAGTTTGCGGCGGCCACCGCGATGTTGTTTGAGTGGAAATCGGAATACACCGAGTTCAGCGAGGAAGAACTTCGTTCCATTCAACGCTGGCAATCAAAGTTCCATCTGCGGCAACTGGCTTATGCGGCTCACTTTTTTCACGACGTCAATAAGCGATTTCCCAAATCGCAGGAGAGGCAGGTTACCTATACGGAAGTCAAGGACGAAGAAGGGATTCGGCGGGTCCCTTTGGAGAACCTCAATGCCTACAGTTGGCGTGTAGCATTGCTCCCGCATCTGGGTTATCAGGAGCTGTTCGATCAATACCGGTTTGACGAACCGTGGGACAGCCCGACCAACTCCCGTTTGCTGCAACAGATGCCTCCGGTGTTTCGTCACCCGTCCGACTCACCGGATTCCAATAAAACGCGTTACCTCGGTTTCGCAGGTGGAGTCGGCGGCCTCGGGCGAAACCTGGAGCAGATCGCCGACGGCACGTCGAATACGCTGTTGTTTGTCGAGGCGGCAATACCGGTCCCGTGGACCAAACCGCAGGATCTGGATTTCAATCCGAGGGATCCTGTCCAGCCAGCCCTGAATTGGTTCCTGCAAAACGAAAGCAATGTCGCATTCTGTGACAGTCGGGTGCGCACCATGAAGACCGAGCCGGGTACTGATCGGCAAACCATCGGCGCCCTGATTACGGCCAGCGGGGGCGAGGAGGTGGATCGCGAGGATGTGCTGAAGCGATAGTCGCCGACCGCTCCGCGGTCGTCACGCGAAGCATACGATCGCGGAGCGATCGTCGACGATGGGCGGCGACGGACACTGCGTCACGCGGAGAACAGCTCGAGAATCTTTCGCTGACGGTACTCAAAAATTCGCAGCAGGTCCCTTTTCACCATCAAGGGATGGAAGATCGACGAAAGCCAGACCCGGTAATGCACAATGTCTTTCATCAAAGTTGTGTCGCCCTGGTCGATGAACACATGCTCATGATGCCACTTGCGATAGGGGCCGCGAATCTGCTCATCGACAAAACGCTCCTCCGGCTCCCACACGCAGATGTTGGTCCGCCAGCGAATGGGGATGCCCTTCAGGCGAATGCGATAGTCGATTTTGGCGCCCGACCGCATCTCGATTGGCAGCGGCGTAAGAATTTTAAAATTCACGAAAGCCGGAGTGAGCAATTCCAGGTTGCTGGCCTTGCTGAAGAAATCGAAGACTTCGGAACGTGGCGCCGGCAATTCGATTTCCGTGAACAGTCGATACTCATTGCCTGCCTTCTTGATCTCGATTGACGCGGCAACTCGTGGACGGGATGGCGATGTTACGGCGTTCATGTCAGCCAGTCTGCTCCAAAATACGCTTGACCACATAGGCAAGAATCAGACCTCGCAAGGTCCAGGGGATCGTTCTCACCCAGTTTCCGTTGACCAAACCGCGAATCGTGGCCGCGTCATAACCTGTCG
>CAMYKF010000571.1 GCA_947258905.1 uncultured Pirellulaceae bacterium
TCAGTTCATTGTCATCGGCGATGGCGCGCAGATAGTCCATGACGGCGGGATCACCGATTTGCACGCCGATTTGATTGGCTTTTTCCAGCAGCAGAACCCGCTGCATGATGGCATAGTCCAATTCCTGAGGCGAAGCGTTGGTATTGATCGCCTGCAGCATCATGGCTCGCGGCTGGTATGTGTCGGGATTGCGTTTTTGCGCCGCACTTTGCAATGCCTGCACGAAGCGCATGGCCTGAGCGTGCCGGTAGCTCAATTCCTGAATTTGGCCCCGGGTGAACGAGCCGCCCCGATATTTGACTACTTTCTCTCGCAGTTCCGGATTACTTCCGCCCCTGGGTGTCAGTGAGTACATCACACTGCCCAGCCCAAAGGAGGCCATCAGCAAAACGCCGAAAACTACGAGCATGCCTTTTTGGTTTCGACGAAACCAGCTCAGGGGAGAGGCCATCAGAATGGGTCCTGTTTCGATTTCAAATGACGCCGACTTTTTTTGTCAGGGCTTGACAAGCCCTCACCGGCGAGATTATCCAAGTCTGCAATTGAGCCGGGTTTCCGCTCAAAACGCGGTGATTCGCTCAACAAATCAACACGTGATTTTAGGATTCAAAGACGCAAGTTCAATCCCAATCGGTGATAACGTCGATTAGCGACAGCGATTCGGAACTTTTTTTGGCCGCCGCGGCTTCCCGATAACCAACCAAATCAATCAGTCTGGTCCCAGGTTTGGGTCACCCACACCGAGCGGCTAACCAGCAAACAACCTTGCAAACCCCCCTTCGCCCCTATGTCCAGGTTCGTGGTAATCGCTGAAAAACCGAGTGTCGCCACCGACCTGGCGAGGGTTTTGGGCAAATTACCAGAACTGGGGAAATTTGAAAAAAAGAAGGACTATTTCGAGAACGACCACGGCTTTATTTCTTCGGCCATCGGTCATCTGGTCGAGTTGAAAATGCCGGTCACAGCCGAAGGCAAGAAACTGCCCTGGGGCATGAAGCATTTGCCTGTCATCCCCGAGCGGTTTGAATTGCAGCCGATCGAACGCAGCGAATCCAGGCTGAAGCTGCTGATCCGGCTGCTCAAAAAGAAAGACGTCGATACGGTCATCAACGCTTGTGACGCGGGTCGGGAAGGCGAGTTGATCTTTCGCTACCTGCTGCAACTGGCCGATCTGCCCAAGGAATTGAAGGTCCGTCGCATGTGGATGCAGTCCATGACCGACGGCGCCATCATCGATGCCTGGAGTCATATGCGGAGCGAGGATGAGATGGCGCCACTGGCCGACGCTGCCATGTGTCGCAGTGAAAGTGACTGGCTGGTGGGCCTCAACGGCACCCGCGCCTTGACGGCTTACAACAGCCGCAATGGCGGATTCAACGTGACCACGGCTGGCCGCGTGCAGACGCCGACGCTGACCATCCTGGCCGAACGCGAACGGGTGATCCGCGCGTTCGTGCCGCGCACCTATTATGAAGTGCATGGGGATTTCGAGGTCGCCGCCGGCGAGTATCGCGGCCGCTGGTTCCGCGAGGATTTTGAGAAGGACGAAACGGATGACCAGCTGCGGGCCGAGCGGATCTGGAGTCTTGAGGAAGCCGAAGCGATCAAGGCCCGCTGCGCTGCACAACAGGGCATTGTCAGCGAAACCAAAAAGCCGTCCAAACAGGCGCCGCCGTTGCTGTTTGACCTGACCAGCCTGCAACGCGAAGCCGGCAACAAACACGGCTACAGTGCGCGACGCACTTTGCAGCTGGCCCAGGCACTTTATGATCGCTACAAATTGCTGACCTATCCGCGTACCGACTCGAAATATCTTCCGGAAGATTACGTTGATCTGGTCAAGTCAACGATCCGCAAATTCAGCAAGGCCAAAGCCAGCGCTGCTTTCCCCGAAGATTACGCCACGCACGCTTCGTGGATCGTGGACAACAAACGAATCACGCCCACCAAACGGATCTTCAACACGGCCAAGGTAAGCGACCACTTTGCGATTATTCCCACCGACAAGACTCCCGCTCCCAAACTGGATGAGGACGCCCGCAAGATTTACAACCTTGTGATGCTGCGGTTCCTGGCAATCTTCTTCCCGCACGCCGAATTCGAGACAACTCGCCGTATCACGCGAATCGGCGAGGACTCCTTTCGTACCGATGGCCGCGTCCTGGTGGTACCCGGATACCTGGCCGTTTATGGCCGCAAGCCGGGGGCCGCCAGCGAAAAAGGCGACCTGGTTCCCGCCAGTGACGGGGAACAGGCCCTGGGCAAGGAAATGGAGATTCGTGTCGAGGAGACCAAGCCGCCAGCCCGCTACAACGACAGTTCCCTGTTGTCCGCCATGGAAACGGCGGGCAAACGCGTCGATGACGACGAATTGCGTGAAGCCATGAGCGAACGCGGTCTCGCGAGATGACCGGCGAGTGGGAACACAAGCTCAAGGAAATGGAGCACGGCAGGCTGAATCGCGAAACATTTATGAACGAGATCAGGGATCTCGCTGAGACGATCGTTTCGCAAACCCGGGAATTCACCGATGAAATCGTCAATCGGCCGTTCCCGGACCTCGTCGCACCCTGCCCCGAATGTGGAGGCCAGGTGCACAAGCAGACTGACGGCGTGTTTGAATGCCGCAATCCCGAGTGCTCGTTCCGCTTGAAAAAGCACATCGCCAGCTACGAGTTAACGGAAGAAGACGCCCGCAACCTGATTACCGACCTCCGCGTGGGGCCAATTGACTCCTTTAAAAACCGTTTTGGCCAGCCCTTTTCCGCCGAACTCGTGCTGTCCAAGGAAAAACGAACCTGGAAAGTCAACTTTGTTTTCGAAGGCGACGAGGAACGGGAAAACGAAATCAAGAACCTCACCGACGATCAGTTGCTGTGCGAAGCGCCGATCCTCGATGGCTCCAGCGAACTGATCAAGGTATACGAAACCGAACGTGCCTATCTCGCACCGCAAATGGCGACGGCAGCCGACGAACGCGGCGTGCGTATCAGCAAGACGATCCTGCAAAAGGAAATCCCGCCGGAGCAGGCCAGGAAACTTTTCCTCGAAGGCAAAACCGATTTGATGCCCGGTTTTCTGTCGAAAAAAGGCCGCCGTTTTGCCGCTCACCTGACGCTCGATCGCGAGAAAGGCAAGCTGGGTTTCGAATTCGCCCCACGCAAGACCGCCAAGAAGAAAGACGACGAAGGTGCCGACGGTCAGGAAGCGGGCGGCACCAAAAAGAAAACCAGCAAGGCCACCAAAAAGAAGACGACGAAAAAGAAAAAGTCAGCCGGCAAAAAAAAGGCCGCCAAAAAGAACTCGCCCAGCAACGATTGACCGTGGCGACTACATCGACGGATTCACGCCTTTGGCGGGCCGGGCCGGCTGACGCAAAATCATTTCCGCTTGCTGAATCCATTCCTGGGGGCCGCCGGGTGTATAACCGAGCTTGCCGTACACTTGCCCCTTCATGTCGACAAATAACGCGGTCGGAAAACCGTTAATCTCGCCTTCATACTGAACTCTCAGGGATTCGTTTTGCTGAGTGAGCTCGGGTGACAGTTCCTTGCCCCGGGGGAAATCGATCACCACGGGAATGATTTTGCGTGGATACCATTCGGCGAATTCACCTGTGTTGAAGACCTCGTCTTCCAGCATCGTGCAGTACTTGCACCAGTCGCTGCCCGTGAAGAACAGCATGATAGGTTTGCGCGAACTGGCCGCTTCAATCAACGCTTCGGGATGCGACGACTGCCAGGCCATGGGCAATTCACTTTTGCCACCCGACAATTTCATCCAGTTGGGCAGGTTCTGCGTGGCAGAGCACCCGGCCATGATCAGCCCGACAAGTGCAACAATCACGATGACAGCTTCGATCGGTTGACCGGTGCGGCGCTTGATCATGAAATTCCCTTTGACCAGAAGTGTGGTTGCCGAATTGCGGGCGGACGATAGCAAAACGGCAAAAGGCTGAAAAGGCAGACCGGCAAATTAGCGAGATGAGGTGCTATCAGCGCTGCCAACTGCAGTTTGGCGAGCTGCATCAAGCCATTTCGTGGCCGATCAG
>CAMYKF010000572.1:0-11323 GCA_947258905.1 uncultured Pirellulaceae bacterium
GTTGCTCGATCTCGGCCACGACTTCGTCGCTGGTCGGGGGTTCAGGTTGACCTTGTGCCGGCCGGGTTTCATCGATTTCCGGTTGCGTCACGACTTCCGCCTGCATTTCCGCGGGAAGAGTGGTCGATGCGGCATCAGCCGGGTCTTCCGTTGCGGTTTCGTCGGTACCCGGAGTCTCCGTGATCTGCTCGGCCACCGGAGCAGAAACCAGCGGATCGAACGATCCGATTTGTTCCCATTCGACGAGCGGTTCCTGGTTGCTGTTCGACTTGCTTTCAGCAAACATGCGCTCGACGCGTTCAGCCAGTTGATCATCCGACAGGCCTGCGGCGTTGGCTGGCTGGTCGATAGCGGGTTCGTCCGCCACGATTTCCTGAGGTGAGGCCGTTGCGGCGGGTTGTTCTGCGGATTCCGGTTGCAGCGTACGCTGGTTGTTCATCGTGATCGCTTCCTGATCGATCGTGTTTTCATCGATCAGGGTATCCGGCGACGTGATATCCGGTTCCGCTTGGGGCGTGCGGCCGGTCGGTGAACTCAGTGTGATCGAGTCGGACAGCGGGATACTCAGTGAGTCGTTCGACAGAATTGCAGGCGGTGTATTGGTCTCAGGCGGAGTCTCCGGCCACTCGATCGAACCAGCCGCCGCCCGGGACCTGCCTTGAGCGGTGTCCCCGCTGTTTGTGCTCAAAGCCGCTGGCGTCCGATAACCTGGCTCAGTCGTGTTTGACAGGCTGCGAACATATTCATTGATTCCGGCGCGAAATCCTTTGCGCCATTCCGCACCGTAGCGGGATTCGGACAGCATGGCGGGCAATTCGTCTTGAGCGCCCACTGGCGAAGTCAGGCCGTATCGCATGGCGAAAGCCTGGCCGTCTCGCCAGCCAGCGTCGTAGCCGGGAATCCGGTCATTGGACGTGGCCGTATCGACTTCGGGCATCTCAAAGGGTTCCCCTTCCGCCGGCGCCGCTTCCACCGGTGCTGCTTCCACCGGTGCTGCTTCCACCGGTGCTGCTTCCACCGGTGCTGCTTCCACCGGTGTCGATTCGGCGGGTGCCGGCTGCCATTGCGTGGCGGTTGAGGCACAGCCGCAATCGCCGTACACATTGCTGCGATGAGGGCAACGGGGCTGGTGACGCGCAAAAGGGTTCGATCCTGAACACCCCGGTTGAACCAACAGCAACATAACGACAGCGGCCGTAGTCAGACCGACTGTGATATGACGAAGTAGCGTGGAATGAATCGTCGTCGTTGAGTTGCCCATGTTGCAGTTCCTGCAAGCAAAATACCAAAAGTTGACAGGATGCCCTTTACCGGACTGATCCGTGATACAGGTATCGGCGCTACATGTGTCAAAACCCCGACGTTGTGTCGTGGCTAAACACAACCGGCGATTTCGTTACAACACGACCAGGCGGAATAACCGTTACGTGCCACAATGCCTGGGGCTGGATGTGCGAATCAGGGCCGAAAACTCGCCCGGACCGGACCAGCCGTTAGACTTTGACACAGTCATACGGATGCATTGGAATGGGGAGCTTCGACCTCCAGCAGTCACCGTGGACGCCAAATCGCCAGGGTCGCGCGACGACGCCTGGCCAGGGAAGAAGGCGGGACGTGGTCCCGTCCTGCATAGCTTGGGACCATGGTCCCAAGCCGAGCCTATGGCGGAGCACTGCAAAACACCCATAATTATGTCCCCGCCCTTCAACCACCAGGCAGTAATGGCCAAATCCAAAAAACGCAAGAAACTGACCGTTCCCGGCTTTGTGGAACTCAAGGGGGCTGGCCGCAAGATTTGCGTGCTGACCGCTTACGACTATCCCACTGCCAGACTGCTGGACCAGGCGGGCGTGGATGCCATCCTCGTGGGAGACAGCATGGCCATGGTAATCCAGGGTCACAAAACGACGCTGCCTGTGACACTGGACGAAATGATCTACCACGGTGAAATGGTCAGTCGCGCGGCGCGTGGTGCGCTGGTCATCGTGGATTTGCCATTTCCCACTTTTCATATGGGCGTGCACCGGGCTATCGAGCTGGCGGGACGCGTGCTCAAGGAAACCAGTTGCCAGGCGGTCAAACTGGAAGGCGGACAGGAACAGCAAGACGTCATTTCGGGGTTGGTGTCGGCCGGCATTCCCGTGATGGCCCATGTCGGCTTGCGACCGCAAAGCGTCCATACGATGGGCGGATACAAAATTCAGCGGAACCGGGACCAGTTGTTGACCGATGCCCGCGCGGCCGAGGATGCGGGGGCATTTGGAATCGTGCTGGAATGTATTCCCCGCGATATCGCCGCCGAGATTTCACAATTTTTGCGGATCCCCACTATCGGCATCGGAGCCGGCCCGGATTGTGACGGTCAGGTGCTGGTCATCCACGACTTGTTGGGCATGACCGGCGGCTACGTGCCCACGTTTGTCAAGCAATACGCCAAACTGTCGGAGACGATCAACCAGGCAGTTGGCCAGTGGTGCGACGATGTGCGCGATGGAAATTATCCGGCCGACGAACATTGGTTCGAGTGAGGCCGGTCGAAAGTCGCAGGTCCACGGTCGCATGGTCGCATGGTCGCATGGTCGAAGGTCCAAGGTGTGACTATCAACTTTCGACTTTTGAACATGCGACCTGCGACCTTCGCCTTTCGACCTTCGACCTTCGACCTTCGACCTTTAACCTTTAACCTTCGACATCCGAACTGCGTCGCCATGCCCAACCGACTCGCCTCCGAATCCAGCCCTTACCTGCTGCAACATGCCGACAATCCGGTGGACTGGTATCCCTGGTCGGCCGAGGCACTGGACCGGGCGCGGCAGGAGGAGAAACCGATCTTTCTGTCGATCGGGTATTCGGCTTGTCACTGGTGCCACGTGATGGAGCATGAAAGTTTTGAAAACCAGCAGATCGCCGATTTTCTGAATCAGCATTTCATCAGCATCAAGGTGGATCGCGAGGAGCGACCGGACATCGACCAGATTTACATGCAGGCGGTTCTGGCGATGCAGGGACATGGCGGGTGGCCGCTGAGCGCGTTTCTGACGCCCGATCAGGATTTCTTTTTTGGCGGTACTTACTGGCCGCCCACGTCAACGGCCCACATGCCCGGTTTTGATGGCGTGCTGGCCAGTGTGCTGGATGCGTGGCAAAACCGCCGCGAGGAAGTGGTCCAGCAATCGCGTCAGATCACGAACATGATCAACAGTCCGCTGGCGGGTTCGGATCCGACGGCCGCGCTGGACCCGTCTGTTTTCCAGGTGGCTGCCCAGTTGCTGTTCCAACGCTGGGACAACACGTGGGGCGGATTTGGCAGCGCTCCCAAGTTTCCACACCCCATGGATTTGTCGCTGTTGCTGAATCTGTACGAGCGTCGCAAACGCGGGTTCGCTGAGCCCACCGGTGAGCAGCTGTTGGAGATGGCCGAAGTGACATTGCAAAAGATGGCCGCCGGCGGAATTTACGACCACCTGGCCGGTGGCTTTGCCCGCTACAGCGTCGATGCACGCTGGCTGGTGCCGCACTTCGAAAAAATGCTGTACGACAACGCCTTGCTGGCCCCGGTCTATCTAAAGGCCTGGCAGATCACTGGCGATGATGTGTATCGGCGCATTTGTGAAGAGACACTCGATTATCTGCGGACGTATGTGACCGACCCTACCGGCGCTATCTACAGTACCGAAGATGCCGATAGCGAAGGCGTGGAGGGCAAGTTCTACGTGTGGTCCGTGGACGAGGTGCAGGAAGTGCTTGGCGAGGAATCCGCCAGGCTCTTTTGCAGCGTTTACGATGTGACTCGCAGCGGCAACTTCGAAGGCCACAATATCCTCAATCTGCCGCGATCCATCGCCGATTACGCGCAGGACGAGGGGCTGGACGAACAGGAATTGGCAGCGCAGCTGGCCGCAGCACGTGACAAGCTGCTGGCGGTCCGCGACCAGCGCGTACGGCCGGGCCTGGATGACAAGGTGTTGACCAGCTGGAATGCGCTGGCCATCGAGGCCTTTGCTTCCGCGGCCATTGCCCTGGACAACAACGAATATGCGATGGCTGCCGAACGTGTGGCTGCCTTCCTGTGGAGCGAATTGCGGCAGGAAGAAGACGGCAGACTGATGCATACGTGGCGACACGGTGAGGCCAAGCTGCCGGCGTATCTGGACGATTATGCGTATCTGATTTCCGCCTTCGTCACATTGTATCGGGTTCGTTTTGATGCCGTATGGATCGATCGTGCCTGCCGTCTGGCTGGCGATATGCAAAAACATTTCCAGCACGTTGACGGCGGATTCTATTTCACCGCTGACGATCACGAACAGCTGATCGCGCGAACGACCGAGTTTCAGGACAGTGCGGTGCCCAGTGGCAATTCGATGGCAGCCACGGGCTTGCTGCGGCTGGGCCGATTGACGGGTGACACGCAGATGATCGAACTGGCCCATCAGACCATCATGGCGGCGACACCATTGTTGAAACGGATGCCGCTGGCCGCCAGCCAGATGTTGGTGGCTTATGAATCACTGCTGCATGACGAACGCCAATTCGTTTTGATACGCGGGTCCGCTGAGGAGGAGTCCGGTCGCGCCGTTGCGGTACTGCAGTCGGCAACCGATTTGAATCAGGTGTTGATCGTCGCGAATCACGACTGCGCCGACAGCGGAACGGGAGCGCTGGCGGGCATGCTGACCGGCAAAACGGCGATTGATGATCGGCCCACGCTTTATGTTTGCCGCGGGTTTGAATGTGACCAGCCCGTGACCGGCCGTGACGAAATCGAAACTTTCGCCGGCACTCTCAGGTAACCGCCTGTAAGTGGGCGGGATGTTGCCATAAATTGATGGCAGATCCAAGGTGGCACCGACCTCCGGGCGGGGAATGCGGCTGCCTGACACAGCCCGGAGGTCGGCACCACATTGGATCCACTGTTTATTGGCAACCGCAGTACAAATGGATCAAGAATGAGCCACGACGACCGAATTGAAGAGTTGGGACTGGTCTTGCCACCCGCGGCGAGGCCGGTGGGACTTTACAAACCCGCCATCATTGCGGGCGACCTGTGCATGACGTCCGGCCACGGTCCGCTGCATCTGGACGGCTCGCTGACCACCGGCTGTGTGGGCAGAGACCTGGATCAGGAAGCCGGTTACGAGGCCGCCCGGCAAACCGGTTTGGCCATCATGGCCACATTGAAAGAGCATCTGGGCAGCCTGAGTCGCGTGCGTCGCGTGGTCAAGCTGTTTGGAATGGTGTGGTGCACCGACGACTTTGACCAGCATCCGGCCGTCATTAATGGCTGCAGCGAATTGTTCAAACAGGTATTCGGTGATGACTGCGGCGTCGGCGCACGCAGTGCCGTTGGCATGAATTCGCTGCCCCTGCAAATGACGGTTGAGATCGAGGGAATATTTGAACTCAATGACTGAATCAACGGGTCACGCAACATCGACGCAGTCAGCCAGCAGTCGTCTTGAGATTGCGCGGCGGCATATCGAATCCGCTCGCAATTATACGTTGACGATGCTGGAGGACCTGAGCGAAAACGAATGGTTCTGGACACCCGATCCGGCGGTCACCCATATTGCATGGCAAGTCGGGCACCTCGCTTTCGCGCAGTACGGGCTGGTGCTGTTTCGACAGCGGGGTCGGCTGGAAGACGATGCGGAATTAATGTCCGGGAAATTCCGCAAGACGTTTGGCAAGGGTACCACGCCGGTAGCCGATCGTTCAAAGTATCCCGATCCGCAGGAGATCCGTGCCACGTTTGACCGGATTCACCAGCAGGGGTTGGCAGAGATGGCGACGTTTGATGAAGCCGCGCTGGATGATCCGGTCGAAGCTCCCTGGTCCGCCTTTGCCACCAGGTACGGTGCGTTGTTGTTTGCCGGCGATCACGAGATGTTGCACGCCGGCCAGATCGGCTTGCTGCGAAGATTGATGGGCAAGTCGCCAGTACGGTAACGATGTCAGCAATTTTGTTTTTTTGAATTCGGGTTTGGCACGTGACCTCGCTGGTTGAAACCAATTCGTTGACCAAACGATACACGGAAGTCACTGCGCTGGAAGATTGCACCCTGTCGATCGACAAGGGAGAAGTGTTCGGATTGCTGGGTCCCAACGGCGCCGGCAAAACCACCTTGTTGCGATTGCTGATGGGTTTCCTCAAACCGACCTCCGGTACGGCGACCATCGACGGGCTAAATTGCTATACACAGCGTGTCGACGCGCACCGTCGCGTGGCGTATTTGCCCGGGGATGCCCGCCTGTTTCGCACCATGCGTGGCAAGGATGTGCTGAAGTTCTTTTCGCAAATCCGTGTTGATACCAATCTGGAGCGGGCACGTCAGGTCGCCGACCGGCTGGAACTGGACCTGTCGCGATGGGTGGGTTTCATGTCCACCGGAATGCGGCAGAAACTGGCCCTGTCAGTTGTGCTGGCCGTGGATGCTCCGCTGCTGATCCTGGATGAACCGACCGCCAACCTGGATCCGAATGTGCGTGGCGAAATCATGCACATGGTGCTGGAGGCGCGTGACAAGGGACGCACCGTGGTTTTCTCCTCCCATGTACTGTCCGAAGTCGAAGAGACCTGCGACCGGGTGGGTATCCTGCGCAGTGGACGACTGGTGCATACCCAGTTGATGAACCAGCTGAATCGCCAGCACCGCATCACGGCGATCCTGAAACACAATCAACTGCTGCCGCCGGTGCCTCCGGAACTGCAGGATCACATGTCAATCGTGACTCTGGAAGAGGATCATGTGCAGATTGAAACGCCGGGCGAACTGTCCGCGATCCTGCACTGGCTGGCCAACGCACCGCTGGAAGACGTCAACATCCAGCCGTTGGGTTTGCGCAGCATCTACGACCAGTATCACAGCGAAACCGCTCCGTTACCCCCGCAGGGGGCTTCGGCATGAACAAGGCGCTCTGGAAAAAATGCCTTTCCGAAAGCGCGATTCTGTTTATCGCGATTGCCCTCGGTACGGCTGCCTTTGCCTGGTTCCGCGTGCATGTCGTGGGGGAGGTCGACACGTCATCCTTTCAGAAAATCCTGGACTTGCTACCCAAGGAGTGGCTCAAGTTTACCAGTGTCGATGTGGATTGGCTGATCTCCTATGTCGGTCGTACGGCTATGACGCTGGATGAACCATTTCTGGTCATGATGATTGCCATGTGGGCCATCGTCCGCGGATCGGACATCGTTAGCGGCGAGATTTCCCGTGGCACGATGGAAATGTTGCTGGCCCAGCCGGTTAGCCGCGGCAAGGTATTCTGGACGCATTCGGTGGTCACGCTGCTGGGCGTTGTGGCACTGGTCGGCGTAACCTGGCTGGGCATGTGGGTCGCCGTACACACTACATCCGTCAAGGTGGCGGTAGAGAAACCACCCACGGCGTTCGAACAACTGATGATTCCGTTCACCATGATGCAAGGCGGTGACCGGGAAATTGAAACGGTCAAAAAACCCATGTCGGAGTTCGTCAATGCGTGGCTGTTCTGGCCGGGACTGTTCAACCTGCTGCTGTTTGGACTTTTCATTGCCGGACTGGCTACGCTGTTGTCGTCGATGGACCGGTACCGCTGGCGGACGCTGGGAATTGTGGTCGCCATCTACATGGCGGCGGCCATGATCAAGATTCTGGGTATGACATCCGAGACTTTTAACTGGACCGGCTGGCTGACGTTCTTCTCGCTGTACGAGCCGGAGTTGTCAGTCAAGTTGTACCAGGCTGACCCGTCGGCCTTCTGGCAATTCAACCTGGTGGACGGGGAAGGCAATTGGCAGGGGTTTGGCCAGGCTGCCCACAATCTGTTTTTGCTAACCAGCACCGTCGTGCTGTTTGTCGTCGGCTATCGCATCTTTTCGCGACGGGATATCCCCGCGCCGTTGTAGCCCTGTGCAGCGGAGGGGAGATTAGGGGCTTTCGGGCCAATGCGATCGCTGCGTCGGGGTTTCGTTACTACGGAGAGAACACCGGCAGGAAATTCAGCGGCATTTGCAGAATGATGCAGGCCATCGCCGCACCGAATTCGGGTCCGGCCATCGATGAGGGCCACGAACCGTCGGCCGATTGCCGCGTTACCAGTTCGTCGCGAATGGCCGGGTACCAGCGGTTCCAGTAATCGCCGCCGGCGTGCCACATGGCCTGTACGGCATAGTAATGGGCGTAGAAGTAGTGTCCGCCCGAACCGGCACCGCCGGGAATATGTTGCATCAAATGATCCAGGCCCTTCTTGACCTGGTCGCTGTCGTAGATGCCGGCACTGTACAGCGACGTGACGCCAGCAGCGGTCATGGCGAAGGTCGAATGGCCGCCACGCAGCTGATAACGAAAGCTGCCATTGTCGTTCTGACTTTTCTTGACGTAGTCAATGCACTTTTCGCGAGTTTCGTCGGGAACGTGAATCCCGGCGTCGCGCGCGGCACGCAGTCCCATGATCTGGCAAACCGTGATCGACAGGTCGGCCGTCTGGTCGGGAGTGGGCTGATATCGCCAGCCGCCGCGTTCATTCTGCGAGTTGATCGTTAACGCCACGGCGCGACGAAGCTTGTCGCCAATCTCCGCTTTGCGGGTCATGCCATAGGCCTCGGCCAGAAACAGCATGGCAAAGCCGTGACCGTACATGTTTTCGTTGGCGGCGTTGTCGCGACGGGCGATATAGCCGGTGTCCCGCACCTGCGAGAGCACAAATTCCACGCAGCGTTCGACTTCGCCGCCATATTTGCCTTCGGCCGGTGCACTGCCTCCACACATCATGGCCAGACCCCCCAGCGAACCGACGGCCACACCGCAGGGATAACCGCTGGTACCAAACGTGCCGCGATTGGTTCCGGATTTTACTTGCCGACGGGCCAGGAATGACAGGCCGCGATCGATGGCTCGCTGAGTGCGTTCATCCACCAGTTCGGCCGGGGATTTTTCGCCGCTGGACTCGTCGGTATCCTCAACTTCCTGACCAGGCAGCCGTGTCGCCAGCAATCCACCGGCCAGCAACGCAGAAGTACTGCCAATGAAACGGCGGCGATTCAGACGGGATGTCTGCGATGGGTGTTCGTGAACCGGCATGGGTCGTGTGGTCCGGGTGAAGGAAGCAACATGAGTCGCAGTCATGAGACGCTTCTAAAATAGTCGACGTTCGGCAGGGGCGTCAAAATCAGTTCGCCGGTTTTGGCCATTTTTCGTCTTAAAGCCAACAGTTTCGGACGATTGACTGCCTTGTTTGTCGCCCGATACACTTCACACGAGTTCAAACCGGATGTCACGTAATACATGTCACAGGACGATTCCATGCCCGTTTCTTCGACCAGTATCGACCAGTTGTCGATCAACACGATTCGCACGCTTTCCATGGACGCAGTGCAGGCGGCCAACAGCGGACACCCGGGGACGCCCATGGCACTGGCCCCGGCCGCCTGGTGTCTGTGGCAAAACGCTTTGCGATTCGATCCGACCCACCCGAACTGGGCGGCTCGCGACCGGTTTGTATTAAGTTGTGGTCACGCATCGATGCTGTTGTACTCGACGCTGTATCTAAGTGGCGTGCGAGCTGTCGATGAGCACGGCCAGCCCGTTGACCGCCCGGCCATCTCACTGGACGACATCCGTAATTTTCGGCAGCTGCACAGTCCCTGCGCCGGCCACCCCGAATTTGGCGAAGCCGCCGGCATTGAAACCACCACCGGTCCGCTCGGCCAGGGTGTAGGCAATTCAGTCGGCATGGCCATCGCCGGCAAGTGGTTTGGGCAGCGCTACAACCGGCCGGGATTCGATCTGTTCGGGTTCGACGTGTACGCCCTGTGCAGTGACGGCGACCTGATGGAAGGCGTCGGGCGCGAAGCCGCTTCGCTGGCCGGGCACCTGGGTCTGTCCAACCTGTGCTGGATCTACGATGACAACAAAATCACCATCGAGGGCTCGACGGATCTGAGTTTCACCGAGGATGTTGACACGCATTTTGAGTCCCTCGGCTGGAACGTGGCCCGCGTCGATGACGCCAACGACGTGGATGCGATTCAGGCGGCACTGGAGGTGTTTAACCAGTCGGAAGACCGACCCACGCTGATTATTCTGCAATCGATCATCGGTTACGGAGCGCCGAACAAGCAAAACACGGCTGCGGCTCACGGTGCTCCCCTGGGTGACGAGGAGATCCGGCAAGCCAAACAGTTCTATGGCTGGCCCGAGGACGAGAAATTCGTGGTACCTGATGATGTGCTGCAGCATTTCGCCGATGGCATCGGGCGCCGAGGCCGCGAACTGTTCGACAACTGGAATGCACAATGGGAACAGTATCAGTCGCAGTTTCCCGATCAGGCTCGACAACTGCGAACGATCTGGTCGGGCGGTTTGCCTGAGGGTTGGGATCGCGATATTCCGCAGTTTTCTGCCGACGACAAGCCGCTGGCGACGCGATCTTCGTCGGGCAAGGTGCTTAATGCGATAGCCAAACACGTGCCGTGGCTGATGGGCGGCTCGGCCGATTTGGGCGGATCAAACAAATCCGAACTGGATGGTGAATCAGACTTTGAGATCGGCAACCATGGCGGACGCAACATGCACTTTGGCGTTCGCGAACATGCCATGGCCGCAATCTGCAACGGCATGGCGCTTTCAGGCATACGCAGCTACGCGGCCACGTTTTTCGTGTTCAC
This sequence comes from uncultured Pirellulaceae bacterium, assembly GCA_947258905.1. Taxonomy (GTDB): domain Bacteria; phylum Planctomycetota; class Planctomycetia; order Pirellulales; family Pirellulaceae; genus CAJQPP01. Next base: position 10,646 of record CAMYKF010000572.1, read on the forward strand.
CGATTACATGCGGCCGTCGATGCGCTTAAGCAGTCTGATGCGGCAAAACGTGCTGTACATTCTGACTCACGATTCCATTGGCTTGGGCGAAGATGGACCGACCCACCAGCCGGTCGAACATCTGGCGGCCTGCCGCGCCATTCCCGGGCTGTATGTGATCCGGCCAGCCGATGCCAACGAAGTGGCGTTTGCCTACCGATTGGCATTGCAACTGGATCGTCGGCCAGCGGCACTGATTCTGTCTCGACAGAATTTGCCTACGCTCGATCGCAGCGTTTGTGCACCGGCCGAGGGAGTCATGCGCGGCGGCTACACGGTGCTGGATTGCGATGGCACTCCCCAAGTGATTCTCATCGGGACCGGCAGCGAACTGGCCCTTTGTATGGATGCGGCCGGTCAACTCACCGACGCAGGCATTGCGACCCGCGTGGTCAGCCTGCCCTGCTTTAAGGTGTTTGATGAGCAGGATGCAGCATATCGCGAAAGCGTTTTGCCTGCCGCCGTCACCGCCCGAGTTGGCGTGGAAGCCGGTATCCGCCAGGGCTGGGACAGCTACCTGGGCCTGACCGGCGCGTTTGTCGGTCTGGATTCGTTTGGAGCTTCAGCACCCTGCGAGGAATTGTACCGGCACTTTGGTATCACGGTGGACCATATTGTGCGTGAAGCCAAAGACCAAGT
>CAMYKF010000572.1:11349-14004 GCA_947258905.1 uncultured Pirellulaceae bacterium
TCTTGGCGGGGTGCCACTGCCAACTTGTTGAGGGTGTCCGCGAATTGCATTTGGATACATCGTGCAATTCTAGCGGCAGGGCGCAAGCCCTCCGGTCCTGCACCGGTAATCCACGACCGGAGGGCTCGCGCCCTTCCGCTACAATTCCCGGGCACCCTCGAACAAGCCAGCTGTGGCACCCGGGAAAAATCTGCGATCCGTTTGCAACAGGGTCCTGGTTAGTGGTCTTGCGAGGTCCGGCGAGTTGGCGTTTATTCTTGCTGTTTCAATTCAGCAATTTCACGTTTTAGCGCATCGATCTGAGTCTGCTGATCCTTGATGGCTTCTATCAACAAGCCAACCATTGGCGCGTACTTGACGCCCTTGATCGTACGGCCATCGGCGGAGGCCATTTCACCAACCATTTCCGGCAAGACCTTTTCGACGTCCTGGGCAATCAGACCCAGAGACTTTTTGCCGTCGTGCTTCCACGTGAAGTGTACGCCATTTAGTCGACGGACCAAGTCCAGCGAGTTGTCGATGGCAGTGATGTTGTCCTTTAGGGAGATATCCGAGGGGCCGTCGGGGACGATCGGCATCGGCATGGGCTGCACCCAATCAGATTGCCATCCGGGCCGCCAGCCTTGTTGCCAACCGGGCCGCCAGCCTTGTTGCCATCCGGGTTGCCAGCCTTGTTGCCAACCGGGTTGCGAGCCTTGTTGCCAACCGGGTTGCGAGCCTTGTTGCCAACCGGGTTGCCCCATTTTCACCAGCCCGAAAATCCTTTCCGGCCATGTTTGCCTTTGAACCTGCTGGATCTGGCCATAACCCGAAGCGAGGCGGAAGGATACCGGTGATACCTGTGGTCCACTGACCCGGTATTCCTGACCCGGCTGCAAGGACTGGACCCACGTTTGCCCGGTTGCTGGATACGTCATGCCTTGTTGCTGGTACACGTGAACGACTTCACCCGTCTCGTTGATGTAGACTGTGTCCATGGCTCCGGGCGCTGCCGGCGGAGTGACGGAGCCTCCACCCGGTTGAGTCCCCATCTTCACCAGCGCGAAAATCCTCTCCGGCCATGTTTGCCTCTGTTGCTGCTGAATCTGGCCGAAACCGGAAGCCAGACGGAAGGAAATTGGCGAGATCTGTGACCCGCTAACGCGATAAGCCTGACCGGGATGCAAGGACTGCACGAAGGTTGGAGCGGTCTGAGGATAGGTAGTTCCCTGTTGCTGATAAACGTGAACCATCTCGCCTGTTTCGTTGACATACTCCGTTGCCATGCCGCCCGGGGCCGGATTTGCCGGAGCGGCTTGTCGTATCAATGTCACCTGGCCGGGACCCGCGTTAACCTGCTGGACTCCTTGACCTGAGCCGAGCCGAAATTCCAAAGGCGAGATGCGCGGACCGACATCGCGAAATGCGCTGTTTGGCTGCAAAGACAGCAGGAATTGCAGTGGGCTGCCTGCACCCGGCTGTTGGTAGACGTGAACGATCTCCCCGGTCTGGTTGACGTAATTGGTTTCCTGGGCATCGAGCGGCCCGCATGTCAGCAGGGAGCCAGCGAGCATGAGCAGCGGAATTGCTATTGTCGGCGTGATTCTTCGGAGGACTGTAACCATGATGGGCACCCTTTCTGAATGCGGTATCGAAGAAGTTGGCGGTGCGAAGATTCCGTCCTTGCTTTTAATCCGCAACTGGATGCAAATCGTGTTCCGCAACGCCGAGTGCCCTGTTTCTCGCGTTCCGGCACGACGGTGGTGTCGTAGTGAGCGTTTTGGCACATTACGCGGCAGTCGAATATTTGCAGCGGTGGCTTCCCGCCACCGTGCGAGCATTCAATGACGGCTGGGAACCACCACGACGGCATTCAATGGCGGCCGGTCGCCAGATACTTTTTGCGTTTTGGCTCGGGCATCTTTTCGATAGCGTATCGCAACATGGTGCGAGGCATTTCGCCGGCATGCTGGTCGAGGAAGTCGTCCAGCAACTTGCCGTTTTCCTTGCCGACTTCGCGCAGCATCCAGCCGGTTGCCTTGTGGATCAAGTCGTGAGGATGATCCATCAGTCGTTCACACAATCGCAGTGTGTCATCGCATTCGCCCTGCTTGATCAGTGGCAGCGTCGCGATGACGGCCATGCGCTGTTCCCACATGTTGTTGGACCGCGACAGCCGGTCCAGCACCCTGCGATTACTTTTGTCGGAAAGATACCCGCCAAGAATTTTGTGTGCCGACGCGTCGACCAAATCCCAGTTGTTCATGGCGTCGGTGCGACTGAGGTATTAATCCACGATCTCCTTCCGCGCGGCTGCGCTGTCGGCCCGCTCAAACTGGTTCACGAGGATCAGCAATCCGGTTAGTCGGCACTCGTGAAAAGGATCGTCCAGCAGCTTGTCGATTTGATTCCGCGGCAGGTCGCGAAACTGCTTTGCCACCTTGCGTTGATCCGGCACAACGACTCCGAGGAACTTGTCGCCCTCGGCGTACTGGCCCGGTCCGGCCTGGAAGAATCGCGGATAGAAGGCCGCCTTTTGCGGATTGATGCGAGACTTCAGTTCCCGACGCACCGCGGCGGCAGTGTCAGCCATGATTTACGCGCCACCCGATTACCGATCCTTCAGTTGCTGGATGGCTTGCAGCAGTTCCAGGTCGACATAGCCCCTGGCTCCCT
>CAMYKF010000573.1 GCA_947258905.1 uncultured Pirellulaceae bacterium
TCGGCGTTGGCTTAACAATCGTGCCGAAAACTCACACCAACCGTTTCGACGACGAGAGGGCGCGATGGCCAGGTTCAGGGACATCAAGACCCTGCAGAAATTTGCTTCCGCTCACGCCTCGATCCACAATCATTTCAATCAGGACCGCCATCTCAGTCGCCGCGATATCTTTAAGAAAAACCGCTCTGCCGCTATGGCTGAGTGGCGTCAGCTTGCTGCCTGAGACCCCTGACTCCGCGCACTTTCGAGACCGGTTCGCATTATACTGACAGCACCCTAAAGGGCGTTGGCAGGTTCTGGTTCCACGGCGTTGCCCTCGGCTCGTCGCATCAGTCTGTCAATCGTTACGCTGGCGGCAAGGTCGCCCGTGACATTGACGACGGTTCGACACATGTCGAGCAGACGATCTACCCCCAAGATGATTGCGATCCCGGTTGGCGGAATGCCAACGCTGTTGAGGATCGTCGCCAGTATGACAATCCCGACACCTGGCGTCCCTGGAGATCCGATTGCCGCGCCAGTCGCCATCACGACAATCAACAACATGCCCGAGACGCCGATCTCAATATTGAAAACCTGGGCCAGAAATATCGCTGCCACCCCCTGGTAGAGTGCAGTGCCGCCCATGTTGATGGTAGTGCCCAGCGGAACAATGAACCTGGCAACGGATGGGGTGACTTTCAACTCGCGCTCGGCAATGCCCAACGTTACCGGCATGACGGCGGCTGAACTGGACGTCGAAAAGGCCAGCAGCATTGCCTCTCGGCTGGCGGCAAGAAACTGCAGCGGGTTTCTGCGGGCGACAAGACCAACGACGGCCAGGTACAAGCCGAACAACAGAAGCAATCCGATCAGCACGGTCCCGACATAGGCGCCCACCCCCAATAGCGCGGACAGCCCGACACGGGCGGTTATGTGGGCCAGCAGTCCAAAAACCGCAAAAGGGGAAAAGCGCAGTACCCAACTGACAATCGCCATACAGGCAGCCTGAATGGACGCCAGCAGATCCAAAAGCGGTTTGCTTTGTTCCGCGGGCAGCGTCACCAGCGCGATGCCAAGGATCACCGATGTCAGGACGATCTGAAGCATATTCCCGCTGATAAACGACGCCAATGGATCCCGGGGGAAAAGGCTGGTGATCAGATCGGGGATCTCCTCGGGTGCGGGGGCAACCGCCGAGGTGGGAAGCTTGGCCGATATTTCCGCGGCGCCGGCATCGGCTTCTGCGAGTGCCAAGATAGCGCCATCGATAAACCGGCCGGGTTCCAATACAGTCGCAGCGACAAGCCCGATGGCGACCGCAACGATAGTGGTAAAAAGAAAGAACCCGACCGTCCAGCCGCCCAGCTGTCCCAGATTCCCACTGCCCTCGCCCGCTGCAATTCCCCGGACGACCGAGGCAACCACCAGCGGAACAACAACAAACTGGATCGCAAGCAGAAACAGCTTTCCAGGCAGGGCAACCCAGTTCCCGATCAACACCGCCCATTCGGCACTGACCAGCCCCACGGTCGGCCCCAACAGAATACCGAAGGCGATGCCCAGCAGCATGCCGATAATGACCTGCAACCACAGCCGCTGGCGTTCAAGCCCCAACAATCGAGGTCGCAACCGGATCAAAGAACGTTCTACGGCTATTTTGGAATCATCCATCATATTATCCTTGGCGAACTCGCTGCATGGCGTTGTCACGTTATCGAACGGCAGTCGCGTGAATTCTGTGCAACGGTTTTGCTCAAGCGGCGACCGTTGCGGTCTTCCACAGGCTCATCGCCTGGTTGGGCATTGTCAGATTAAAATTCCCTGATACAATTCCGACGTTGTTGAGCCTGCAGCCGCGCTTCCGTTCGTCTGGGATTTGCCTGACGAATCGAGAAGTTATGCCCAAATTTGGCAGTGTCAGAGCAAAATCACTTGAGCCGTAAAGGGGCGTTCCATAGTCTCCAGCGATGCGCAATCCCTTTCGTTATTTCAACAGTTCGCCTGAGGTAATCCGCCTCACGGTGATGATGTACATCCGGTATCCGCTTTCGCTGCGGCAGGTCGAAGACCTGCTGTATGAGCGTGGTATCGATATCTGCCACGAGACAGTACGTTTCTGGTGGAACCGGTTCGGTCCGATTTTCGCCGCGGAGATCCGGAAACGTCGCGTTCATCACCGGTCATATTCGCAGTGGCGTTGGCATCTGGACGAAGTGTTTGTGCGGATCAACGGCGAGACACATTACCTGTGGCGCGCCGTCGATCACGAAGGCGAGGTGCTCGAGGTTTTTGCCACGAAACGCCGGGATCGCACGGCTGCGCTGAAGTTTCTCAAACGAACGATGAAGCGCTACGGCCGACCGTGGTCGATCGTGACCGACCGACTTCGCTCATACGGCGCGGCGATGAACGT
>CAMYKF010000574.1 GCA_947258905.1 uncultured Pirellulaceae bacterium
CATGCTGGTGGCCCACAAAAAGGGCGACGTCATTGTCCGGCTCTCGTCAGACGACGGAACCTACCAAGGCGATCCGTATGGTACCGACACGCCTGAAAAACCGCAATTGCGGGCCTGCCTTCGTGGCCGGTCCTATCGCATGCGGATCTACGCACCCGAGCGACTGCTGTATCCCATGATGCGCGTCGGTCGTCGGGGCGAAGGCAAGTTTCGACGTGTATCCTGGGACGAGGCTCTGAACTTCATTGCGTCGAAAATGGTTCAGCTCAAAGCAACCTACGGTCCCACGGCGATCCTCGATCAGAGCTACGCGGGAGCCTCCTGGGGCGTGTTGCACAAGTCCGATCAGATCGAAGGTCTGCTAGGTCGGTTTCTCGGGATGTTCGGCTGTCGCACGAACTCGTGGTCCGTTCCTTCCTATCAAGGCACCACGTTTAGTTCGCTGACGACATTTGGCACGATCGGGGATGGGAACGAGGACGACACATTCGCGCACTCGAAGCTGATGATCATGTGGGGATGGAACCCTGCCTATACGTTCCACGGAGGCAACACCCATTACTACATGCGGCTTGCCAAACAACGCGGATGCAAGTTTGTCGTGGTGGATCCCCAATTCACGGATTCGGCGGCCGCCTATGACGCGTGGTGGATTCCCATCAAGCCGAATACCGACGCGGCCATGCTGGCGGGGATGGCGTATTACATCTTCACCAACGACCTTCAAGATCAAGAGTTCATCAACCGGTTCTGCCTGGGCATGGATGGCGGCACGATGCCTCCATTCGTCATGAATGATAGGGGCGTTGCGCGACCAACCTTGGGGATGGAGAATTTCAAGGACTACATTCTGGGCAAGTCCGATGGTCAGCCAAAGACGCCTGAGTGGGCCGCTTCGATCACCGGAGTTTCGGCGGAGGACATCAAAAAGTTGGCGCATATGTACGCGACCACAAAACCGGCCGCTTTGAAAGCAAGCTGGGCACCCGGACGCAATGCATATGGTGAACAGTACAACCGGATGGCCGCCGCGCTGCAGGCGATGACCGGTAACATCGGCGTGCTCGGCGGCAGCGCGGAGGGCGTGGGCAAAGCGTGGAGCGCCGTCGCCGGAGTTCCGGCTTTCAGTGCCGAGCGCAACACCTGGTTCGCGGGCATCAAATCGGATCGCTGGGCCCACTGCGTTCTGAACTATCCGAATGTCCGGCGAGAAGAGGTCGGCCTGTTTCCACATCCCATCCCCGCGCTGAACGGGGTGATTCCGAACATCAAGGCGATCTTCTGGCAGGGCTCGAATTGGCTCAACCAGTTGACCAATATCAACAAGCAACTCGAAGCGATTCAAAAATTAGAACTCGTCGTCTGTATGGACTCGACGATTACGCCGTCGGGTGTCTGGTCCGATGTGCTGCTACCGATTGCAACTCACTTCGAACGACACGACGTTGGACTGCCGTGGTACAAGGGACACTACTACATCCATCGACCCAAAGTGATTGATCCGTTGGGCGAAAGCAAGACGGATCTGCAGGTCTTTACGGAACTGGCGTATCGGCTGGGGGGCATGCCGTTTGGCAAGCGCTTTAACCCACGGGCCAATCGTGACTACTTCGTCAATCCGGATGCCGTTGACGATCAGTATCTTCACGACTGGTGGAATTTGGTGCAAAAACAGCAACACGTCAAAATGACGTGGGAAAAGTTCAAGGAAGCGGGCGTCTTCAAGTTCACCCCGTCTGAACCTTATGTGGCGTTCCAGAAGAACATCGAGAAGGGTGTTCCGTTTCAAACACCTTCGGGAAAGATCGAGATATTCTCCCTCAAGCTGGCCTCGATCACCGACTGGACCCAGACGCAGTTCGGCTATCCGATTCCGTACATTCCCAAGTGGATCGAGCCCTGGGAGTCGCTGAACAGCCCCAAAACCGAAGAATATCCGTTCCATATGGTCAGTCCGCATCCGAGGTGGCGAACGCATTCGATCTACAACAACATTCCCTGGCTTCGTGAGACCTACGAGCAGGAAGTGACCATCGCCGCTTCGGATGCGAAACGACTGGGCATCAAAACCGGTGACGATATTCAGGTCTGGAACGACCGCGGAGGGGTTGTGGCGCCGGCCTACGTCACGGAACGTTGTATGCCAGGAGTCGTGGTGCTTCACGAAGGATCGTGGATGGACCCGGACCGTGACCAGTGGGACCGTTCTGGCAACCCGGACTTTTTGACTCTCGATGAACCTAGTCCCGCCGGGGCCTTTGCCTACAACACCGTGCTGGTCAACATGCGAAAGAGTGATCGTCCACACCGCGAGGGATGGGACAAGCTCTCAACAGCCCGCAGTCACATTTTCCGTCGTGAACGGTAGGCCACCAGCAGGCGCGG
>CAMYKF010000575.1:0-3364 GCA_947258905.1 uncultured Pirellulaceae bacterium
CGCTGGATCAGGACGGCAATGTGACGGCGTCACAAACTTTTACCACCGATGCCGAGATCGTGGTGCAAATCCGTCAGGGACCCGATGGTAACCTGTACTTTGTTGATCTGGATGACGGCCTGGTCGGACGTTGGGAATTTGTCTAACCGGTCGACGAAACGGTGAACATGGGGCCGGTGTGCGATTTGACGGCAAACCGGCGCGGCTGGCCAGCTCGAGGTTCGTCGCAGCTGCAGCTATGCATCCTGCGTTTCGCTGGAATCGCTGGATTCGCTGTCCGGCATGCACACAACCACGGCGGCCAGCAGGCTGAAGAACAGCCCCATCTCGTTGATGCGTCGCGAGGCCGTGTGATAACTCGTGAAATCGGGAGTGCGTGCCTGACCGGGCGGGTCCAGCATCTCCGACAACGGGCTGTAGATAAACAAATAGTCGATAGTCATCAGCAACAACGCCATCGTGGCCAGTACCACGAATGCAGATCGGTGTCGGGTCCAGCCAGCCCGCGTCCCGCACAACACGCCACTGACCAAACCGATTACCAGCAGGGCAAATCCAAGCCGGTAAAACCACGGGAATCGCAGCATCGCCAGCACGTCGCGATCCAGCGACTCAAAGTGCGAAGAGGTCTGTTCGGCAACGCTGGTCAGCACAAACAGCACGGCCGCCATCACCCAGCCTGCCACACACAGGCGGGCAATTGTCAGGCAAATGTGTGCCGCTCGTTTCGATTTGTTTATCGACGCGTTTGCCATCCGGGTGATTGCTGTCCGGGAGTTGCGGATTCAACGGATCGGCGGCCCATGTGTTTGGTCAGGAAAGCGGCCTTTTGCCGCACCGCTTCGTTGGCCCCCCGGAGGCCGGGCAGATTGCCGCTGGCCGAAGCCAGCGCCTGCTGTTCCAGCTCTTCCATAATCAGAATCTGTGGCTGGACCGCGATGTTGCTGGAGCCGGTCTCGCGTCCGATCCCCCGGTTGCCAAAACCGCGGCCCAGTCCGGGTACTCCGCTGAGCCCCGGGACGCCGCGCGAAATCGAGCTTTCCGAGGAACTCTTGATCCCGCCCATCGACATGGTTCCGCCGTCGGGCACCCTGACCGCCCCGCGATAGGTAAAGTTGCTGAAACTGGGCAGCAATACCGTTTGGGCCGCAGCCTGACCGGCCCAAAGTGTCAGTCCCGCGCCAATGAGGGCCGCTACCGCAAATTTGACGGATCGAAAAGACTTGAATCCCTGCATGGTTGACTCCTGACAAAGCACCCTGTGGGCTCATTCTAGACATTGCCGTTCCATTATCCAAATACGGGCATTCAAACCGGGGCGGCAACGGGCTGCGGCCGCCATGTGATCTCTCCCGTTTTTTGCCGGGTTTAGCGGTTGACGATCGCGGGTGGATTTCTTAACTTTACCGATTCGCCTCGGTGCGGGTACGTACCGGGGTTTTGCTCATTGATTGGGCGCCAGCTCGTTTGTTTTGAGTGGAATTTTGGCCCTTTAACCCGTTGGGGATTGTTTGGTGGCAGGTCCTATTCACGAAGTCATTCGGATTCGAATGGAAGCTTATGATCATTCCATCCTTGATCAAAGCGCCCAGGAGATCGTGGACACCGCCAAGCGGACTCATTCGGAAGTGCATGGCCCGATTCCGCTGCCTACCCGCATCGAGCGATACACCGTTTTGTCGAGTCCCTTTATTGACAAGAAGGCTCGCCAACAATTTGAAATTCGTACCCACAAGCGCTTGATCGATATCGTGCAGGCCACGGCCAAGACCATTGAAGCCCTGAACAAGCTGAGTCTGCCCGCCGGCGTCGAAATCAAGATCAAGGCTTCTGCCAAATAACCAGGCAAAGAGTTCACAACTCCAGCAATAAACTTCCACATCGTTTGACTATGAATTGGAAGCTTGTTGGGTAAGCCAGATCGTTGCCAGCCGTGTCACATGCAAGGCTGGCCAGTATGCCCCGACGGCGTACCTACCCGCGTATCTGGGCTCCCGGCAAGCGTGCCCAGCCCATACAAACCAGCAAGGTGACTGAAATGAGCAAGGGAATCCTTGGCCGCAAGGTCGGTATGACCCAGGTATTCGATCAGGAAACCGGGATCGCCACCCCGGTCACCGTTATTCAGGCTGGTCCGTGTACGGTGCTGCAGATTCGCACGACCGCAAAGGACGGCTACGAAGCTTTCCAGCTGGGTTTCCTGGACAAGACGCGTCCGCAAAAGGATCGTCGTTCCCGACAAAGTCAGGCCAGCCGCGCTGAACGCGGGCAGGTGGCCAATATCGGCAGCAAACGCGCCAAACGACTGGCGGCGGCCGGAGTGGAAACGGTCCCCAAGGCGGATTGCGAACCCAAACAGTTTATTCGCGAAATCCGCGGCAGCGTCGAGGGCCTCGAAGTGGGCCAGCAAGTCGGCGTGGATACGCTCGAAGGCGTTACCAGCGTCGATGTCGTCGGTACGAGCAAGGGTCGCGGTTTTGCTGGCGTGATGAAGCGACACAACTTTGCCGGACAACGGGCTTCGCACGGCGTCAAGAAAGTGCACCGTCACGCCGGGGGTACTGGCATGAGTGCCTCACCCAGCCGTCTGTTCAAGGGCAAACGAATGGGTGGCCAGTACGGCAACGCCCGCGTTACGCAACGCAACCTGCTGCTGTACAAGATCGACCCCGAAAACAACTTGCTGCTGGTTCGCGGGGCCGTTCCCGGGCCCAACGGCGGACTGCTGATTATCAAGGAAACCAACAAGGTTGGTTGATTCGTCAACCGCCCCATCCCAGGCAACTGACATGGCAAGCTTACCTGTATACGACCAAACCGGAAAAAAAGTCGGCACGTACGACATTGAACCGGCTGAATTGTCGGCTGAAATCAACAAACAGCTGCTGCACGATGCCGTGGTCATGTACCAGGCCAATCAGCGGCAGGGCTCGTTCCGCACCCGAAATCGTGCGGAGATCCAGGGTTCGACCCGCAAGTTGTACCGTCAAAAAGGCACCGGTAACGCGCGGGCTGGCTCGCGGAAAAGTGGTATCCGGCGTGGCGGTGGTCACATTTTCGCCAAGCGCCCCCGGGACTTTTCCTATCGCCTGCCCCGCAAGGCCTTGCAGAAAGCCACACGCATGGCCATGGCCGGCAAAATCAATAACGAGCAGGTAGTGGTCATCGATGAATGGTCAATGAGCGAGCCGCGGACGGCCGACGTCGCCAACCTGCTGAAGGCTCTGGATCTGGGCGGCAGCAGCATCCTGATCGCCACCGATTCACACAACCCGACCGTATACAAAAGCGCCCGCAATATTCCGCGGGTCAACGTTTCGCATGTCAGTGACCTGAATGCCCTGGTCATCCTGCAGCCACAACG
>CAMYKF010000575.1:3407-14648 GCA_947258905.1 uncultured Pirellulaceae bacterium
GTCATCCTGCAGCCACAACGGGTCCTTATCACCCGCGCGGCACTGGACGCCATGAAAGAGGGCCGGGCCAACAAGAAGCAGGACGATGAATCGTAAGTCAGTCACTTTGGACGCACGAGCTTAAAACCATGGCCAGAGTCAAAACCAAACGCAATCGACCTGAACCCAAACCGAGCGGTCCGCAACTGGAACCGCATCAGATCATTTTGCGTCCGATGGTGACCGAAAAGGGACTGTTCGATTCGCAGACCAACAACCAGTACACGTTCGAGGTCAACTCGCTGGCCACCAAGACACAAATCAAGCACGCCGTGGAAACCCTGTTTGAAGTCAAGGTCTCCAAGGTCATGACGCAAACCCGCAAGGGTAAACCGCGACGCTACCGGTTCCGTTTTGGAAAAACCAAGGGATTCAAGAAAGCGATCGTCAAGCTCGCCGAAGATGACCGGATCGATTTCTTCTAAACCGGCGAAATACGGCCTTTTCGCACAGCACCTGAACGGAAAATCATATGGGCATTCGAAAATACAAACCGACGTCAGCTGGCCGTCGCAGCGCCACCGTCAGCGACTTTGCCGATCTGACTCCCGGTGCCACGCCGGAAAAGAGTCTGATGAAACCGCTGCGCAAAAAGGGCGGTCGCAACAACCAGGGCAGGATCACTTGCCGGCACCGCGGTGGTGGCCACAAACGGATGTACCGCGTCATCGATTTCAAACGGGACAAGGATGGCGTGCCCGCCAGGGTGCACTCGATCCAGTACGATCCCAACCGCAGCGCCCGTATCGCGTTGCTGCAATACATCGACGGCGAGAAGCGTTACATCCTGGCCCCCGATGGACTGCAGGCCGGTACGATGCTGGACAGTGGCCCCGAGGCACCGCCCAACGTGGGCAACTGTTTGCCGCTGAAAAACACGCCGTTGGGCACCGTCGTGCATAACATTGAACTGCGTCCCGGCCAGGGCGCTGCCATTTGCCGCAGTGCCGGGACCTACGCCACGTTGATGGCTCGCGAAGCCGATTGGGCCCAGATCTCGATGCCCAGCGGTGAAATCCGCCGGATTCCCGCCGCCTGTCGGGCAACCATTGGCCGGGTCGGCAACACCGAACACATGAGCATTCGTCTGGGCAAGGCCGGTCGCAAACGCTGGCTCGGTCGTCGCCCGCACGTCCGCGGGACCGCCATGAACCCCATCGATCACCCGCATGGTGGTGGTGAAGGCCGCACCAAGGGCGGTCGCCATCCGGTCAGCCCCACGGGCAAGCCGGCCAAGGGCGGTCGGACCCGCAAACGCAGCAAACCATCCAATGCCGCCATTGTGCGACGCCGTCGTTCCAAACGTTACGGTCAGTTGCGAGTTGGCAGGTAATTGAACATCGATCACACAAAAAGAAAAGGTCCTCGCTGAAGCGAAACCCGGAAAAAAGCCATGAGCCGATCACAGAAAAAAGGCCCTTACGTCGACGAGAAGCTGTACGCCAAGGTCGCCAAACTCGATGACTCCGGTCGCAAGGAACCGATCAAGACCTGGTCACGCTCCTGCACGGTGGTCCCCGAGTTCGTCGGCCACACGTTCATGGTGCACAACGGCAAACAGCACATGAAGGTGTTCATTACCGAGGACATGGTGGGCCACAAGCTGGGAGAGTTCGCTCCGACACGTACGTTTCGCGGACACGCCGGCAAAAAAGGCAGATAGTAAAACAAACCACTCCAGCGTTTGGAGAGATTCAATATGTCATTCAAAGCCTCGCACAAAAACGCACGCATCAGCCCGCGCAAGGTGCGGCCGCTGGCCGACCTGATCCGCGGCAAATTTGTCGACGAAGCCCTCGACATCCTCCGCTTCCAGCCCCAGCGCGGGGCACGGATGCTGGAATGCGTGATCAAGAGCGCGCTGGCCAACGCCCAGGATCCGGACCAGAATCCCGGCCGCATCGTCAACGTGCACGAATTGTTCATCTCCGGCTGTCGCATCGATGGCGGACCGATGTTCAAACGTGTGCGCCCGCGAGCCCGCGGTATGGCCTACATGATCCGCAAACGCATGTCGCATATCCATGTCGAGATCGACGAGGTCTAGAACCTGCGTCACCAAAACAAACAAGAGAAAAAAGAAAACACACTGCCTGGCAGAATTGAAAGAAAATCATGGGTCAAAAGGTTAATCCGGTCGGTTTTCGAACCGGCGTGATGACGGGATGGAAAAGCCGCTGGTACGCGCCCAAGGAGGAATTCGCGAATCTGCTGCTGGAGGACAAGAAAGTCCGCGATTTCATCAAGAAGCATCCCACCAAGAACTACAAGGCGGCCGGTATCGATCGCATTGAGATTGAGCGGACACGGGACGAGGTCAAGGTGATTTTGCACGTGGCCCGGCCCGGTCTGATTATCGGCAAAAAAGGTCAGGAGGTGGAAGTTCTGCAGGAAGAACTGCAAAACCTGATTGGCCGTCGTGTGAACCTGAAGATTGAGGAGATTTCGCGGCCGGAACTGCAAGCGCAGCTGGTCGCCGAGAAGATTGCAGAGCAACTTTCCAAACGTGCCAGCTTCCGCCGCACCATGAAACGTGCGCTGGAGGAATCCATGGACGCCGGTGCCCTGGGCATCAAGGTCCAGCTGGCCGGCCGTTTGGGAGGTGCCGAAATGGCACGTCGTGAAAAACAAATCGCCGGATCGATTCCACTAAGTACCCTGCGGGCCAAGATTGATTATGGCTTCACCGAAGCCGTAACCCCGCAAGGTCACATTGGAGTACAGGTCTGGATTAACCAGGGTAGTTACGGAGACGAGACCGATGGCGCTGATGCCCAAACGGGTCAAACATCGAAAGGTCCAAAGAGGTCGTATAAAAGGTAGCGCGACCCGGGGCAACAAGGTTGTCTTCGGTGACTTCGGGTTACAAGCCCTCGAGCCCGGTTGGCTCAAGGCGCAAACGATCGAAGCCGGACGTATTGCCGCCACGCAGTACATCCGGGGCGAAGGCAAATTGTACATCCGCGTGTTCCCGCACCGCTCGATTACCTCGACGCCGCTGGAAACCCGGATGGGCAAGGGCAAGGGGGAACCGGAATTCTGGGTCGCTACGATCCGGCCCGGGACCATTTTGTACGAACTCGGTGGCGTGTCCGAACAGCAGGCCAAAATCTGCTTCGCCCGCCTCGCCCACAAGATGCCTTTCAAGGTCCGCATGATCAAACGACGTCCCATGTAACGGCAGCCCGGTCTCGCCGAGACCGGAAAGTAACGGTAGCCCGGTCTCTCCGAGACCGGGAAGCGAGTCTCGCAGAGACTCGCCCACACGAGAACAACTCAACCAAACACAAACATTTCATCCCGTCATGAGCGAAGCATCCGAACTGCGTGAAATGAGCGACGAGCAGCTCACCGCTACCCTGCAGGAAACCGCCAAGACCCTGTTCCGTCTGCGAATCCAGTCGCAAACCGAACGGCTGGATGTGCCGACCGAATTGCGTCGCAACCGGCGGATGATCGCCCGTATCAAGACCATTCAGCGCGAACGCGAAATCGCGGCTGCCAAGAAATAACCTGCCACACCCAACGGAAACACAAACGAGTAACCCATGCCCAAGCGTCAAGCCATCGGTCAGGTGACCAGTGACAAAATGCAAAAGACCCGCGTCGTGGAAATTCCGCGGCTGGTCCGCCACCCCAAGTACGGCAAGTTCGTACGCAAGCGGACGGTGTGCTATGTGCACGACGAAAACGAGGAATCGGGCTTCGGCGATACCGTGGAAATCATCGAGTCCCGGCCGCTCAGTAAAAAGAAACGCTGGCAACTGGTGCGGGTGATTGAAAAGAGCCAGGAGGTCGACGTGGCTGCCCTGCGAGCCGCGCGAAAGGCCGAGGAAGCCGCGGCTGCCGAAAGCTCCGCCAGCGACTGACCCCGTACAACCAACCCGTTGCGTCAGCGACGGACAACTACAAAACAATACACATGGACCAGCGGTCCTGAACCGAACCAGAAGTCAAAGCCATGATCCAGCAAGAAACACGATTGCAGGTCGCCGACAATACTGGCGCCAAGGAATTGATGTGTATCAAGGTCCTCGGCGGGTCGCGGCGGCGCACCGCCGGGATCGGCGACATTATCGTATGCAGCGTGAAAAGCGTGTTGCCGGGCAGTGACATCAAGAAAAAGACGATTGTGCGGGCCGTCATCGTGCGTTGCAAACAGCCGACGCGGCGGCCCGACGGCAGCTATATCCGCTTTGACAGCAATGCAGCGGTGATCATCGACACCGACAAAAACCCGCGAGGCACGCGTATTTTTGGCGCCGTAGCCCGCGAACTGCGTGAGCGAAACTTTATGAAGATTGTCAGTCTCGCCAGCGAAGTCATTTAACCAACAGCCATATACACACGGAACATCAACGGCATCCGCCATGTCCACTCGATTACAAAAGCAGTACGACGAGCAGATTCTGCCCTCGCTGGCGGACAAGCTCGGTCGCGTCAACAAGCTATCGTTGCCGCGGTTGACCAAGATCGTGATCAACATGGGGGTCGGCAGCGCACTGCAGGACAAAAAGAACCTGGAAGACGCGGTGCAGGCCCTGACCCTGATCGGCGGCCAAAAGCCGGTAACGACCGTGGCCCGCAAGTCGATTGCGAATTTCCGCTTGCGGGAAGGCAACAAGATCGGCTGCAAGGTCACGCTGCGTGGCGCCCGCATGTACGAATTCATGGACCGGCTGTTGACGCTGGTGCTGCCCCGCGTGCGTGACTTTCGCGGTGTCAGCCCCAAAGCCTTTGACGGCCGGGGCAATTACAGTCTGGGACTGACCGAGTATCTGGTCTTCCCCGAGCTGAATCCCGACAAGTTTACGCGATCCCAGGGACTGAACATCGCCTTTGTCACCACGGCCTGCAACGACGACGAAGGACGCGAATTGCTGCGGCAGTTCGGCATGCCGTTCCGGCAGGCCGGCGGCGAAGCGAACTAGATCATGGAGCGCTGCCACGTGGCAGCACACAACATACGTAATTGATTCATTCACAGGTCCATTAACCACAGGTCCAGGACGTGGCACGAAAAAGCAAAATTGCCAAAGCCAATCGTAAACCCAAGTACCCGGTGCGGCGTGAGCGCCGTTGCAAGATGTGCGGTCGACCGCGAGCCGTGTATCGCAAATTCGGCATCTGCCGCATCTGTTTCCGTAATCTGGCTGATCAGGGACTGATTCCCGGCGTCCGCAAGGCAAGTTGGTAAACAAAGGGGGAACCTGCACATGATGACTGACCCAATCGCCGACATGCTGACCCGAATCCGCAATGCGGTGGCAGTAGAACGGCCCAACGTGGAAATGCCCGCCTCCAAGGTCAAGAAGGGCGTAGCCGAAGTCCTCAAGCGTGAGGGCTACATCTGGGACTGGTCGGAAATCACCGATAACGACGATCCATTCAACAGTCTGCGGATTGAACTGAAATACGGTCCCAGCGGGGAAAAGGTGATTCGGCGGATTCGCCGTATCAGCAAGCCTGGCCGCCGTGTCTATTCGGCATCCAGGGACCTGCGTCCCATCCTCAACGGACTGGGTATCAGCATCCTTAGCACCAGCCATGGCGTGATGAGTGACCGCGAGGCCCGTCAGCAAAAGGTGGGCGGCGAGGTCCTTTGCGAGGTCTGGTAAACAGTCTCCTGAACCCTCATCCGAAACAACCCTAACGAAACAACATCAGTAATCCGGATTCGATCATGTCCAGAATCGGCCAAAAACCAGTTCCCGTGCCCGCCGGTGTTACGGTCAACCTCAATGGCAAGGACCTGAGTGTAGAAGGCCCCAGGGGCAAGCTCAGTTACTCGGTGCGACCCGAAATCGATATCGAGATCAAAAGCGATGCCAATGAGGTCGTGGTCATACGCAAAAACAATGCCCGCGAGTCCCGTGCCTATCACGGACTGACCCGGGCCCTGATCAACAACATGGTCATCGGGGTCAAGGACGGATACGAGAAAAAACTGGAATTGCAGGGCGTGGGCTACGTGTGCAGCGTCAGCGGCAACACGCTGTCACTGCGTGTCGGGCTGGCCAACGAACTGAAAAAAACCATTCCGACGGGCCTCGAAGTCACCTGTCCGGACAACACGCACATTGACGTCAAGGGTTGCGACAAACAACTGGTGGGAATGTTCGCGGCCGAGGTGCGGGCGTTGAGAAAACCCGAGCCGTACAAGGGCAAGGGCATCCGCTACCTGGGTGAACACGTGAAGATCAAACCGGGCAAGGCAGCCACCTAGAACATTTGGCTGCGACTTTGGGCAGCCGTCATCGTATTTAAGAGAGTCACTATTTTTCGGGAACACGACAGTGAAGGCTGACAAACTCAGAAACGTCCAGCGTTGGCGACGCCGCAATCGCGTACGCAAAAAACTGCGTGGCACTGCCGGTCAACCCCGCCTCAGCGTGCATCGCAGTAACAAGCATGTGTATTGCCAGATCATCGATGACGAAAACGGGCTCACCCTGGCCTCGGCCAGCACGCGCGACAAGGACCTGCGTGAAAGGATCAAGTCGGGCGGCAACTGCGAGGCCGCCAAGGTCATCGGTGAGGCCATCGCCGAGCGGGCCCAGGCAGCTGGCGTGTCGGAGGTAACCTTTGACCGGGGACGATTCAAATACCATGGCCGTGTCGCCGAATTGGCCAATGCGGCTCGCGAAGGCGGTTTGAAGTTCTAGACCAGCGGCTAACCAGAAACACAACAAAACAAACCGGAGAGTAACCTTACCGTGTCCAGCGATTCCACCAGTTCGACCATCGAACGCACCGTCAAAATCAAACGCTGTGCTGCTGTTGTCAAAGGGGGCCGTCGTTTCAGTTTTGCCGCCATGGTCGTCAACGGCGACGGCAACGGCCGCGTAGGCTGGGGCTATGGCAAGGCCAACGAGGTGCCGCCCAGTGTGGACAAAGCCAACAAGCAGGCGTCACGCAGCATGATCGAGGTGCCGCTGGTCGAAGGATCCATCCCGCACGTCGTCAAGGGACGCTACGGAGCAGCCCGCGTCATCCTGTTGCCCGCCGGTGCCGGTACCGGCATCATCGCCGGCTCGGCCGTCCGCGCGGTTTGTGAAGCAGCCGGAATCACCGACATCCTGACCAAGAGTTTTGGCAGCAACAATCCAGTGACGCTGGTCAAGGCCACCATTGATGCCTTGTCACAACTGAGAACCAAAGAAGATGTGCAGCTTCTGCGAGGAGTCGAGGAACTATGAACCTGAACGATGTGCACAAGGGAATTCGCAAAAACCGCCGCCGCAAACGGCTGGGCCGGGGAACCGGTTCGGGCCTGGGCAAGACATCCGGACGCGGCCACAAGGGCCAGCGTTCACGCTCCGGTGCCTCGTTCCACCCGCAATTCCAGGGTGGTGCCATGCCCATGTTCCGACGCATTCCCAAACGCGGATTCAACAATCGATTCGCGCTGACGGTGCTGGCAGTCAACGTGGGCCAGCTGGAACGGATGTTTGGCGACGGCGACGAAGTCAACCCCGAAACGCTGGCCAAAACCGCTATTGGCAAATCCGGTTACGACGTGCTGAAGATCCTCGGCGACGGCGAGTTGACCAAAAAGCTGACGATTTCAGCTCACCGGTTTAGCCAGTCGGCCCGCGATAAAATCGAAAAAGCCGGCGGCACGATTGTGGAATTACCCGGCAAAAAACCGGTCGTTAAAAACAAACAGAAATCGGCATCCTCCTGAGAGGCGCCGATTTTCGGGAGACGGATCTCCTGAAAACCTGCTGGACGGTGGATGGCAGCAACCAATTCCCCTTGCCAGCGGCAGTCAGTCGTTCCTAAATTGCTGATTGCCCGAGAAGGACCATCAACGATTGCGCCGCGGCAACCCGACTCGGTTGCGGCTCGCCCAACGCCCGAACGGTAATCAAATGCTGGAAAAACTGAGAATCATCTTCACGATTCCAGAACTGCGTCAGAAGATTTTCCTGACCCTGTTTTTGCTGTGCGTGTACCGTGTGGGCTGGCAGATTACGCTGCCCATCATCGATCACAACCAGATCAGCAATCTGGCCGGTGGTGAGCAAAGCACTTTGAGCACGTTTCTGGAACGCGTCTCGGTGTTTAGCGCCAGCCAGCTGACGCAGGTCACGATCTTTGGACTGGGGATCATGCCCTATATTTCGGCCGCCATTATTCTGCAATTGCTGGGCTCGGTTTATGCCCCGCTCGAACAACTCAAGAAGGAAGGAGAGGCGGGTCGTAAAAAGATCAATGAATACACCCGCTATCTCACGGTGGTGCTGTGTTTGTTGCAAAGTGCTGCGTTCCTGTATTTCGTCATTATGCCGGAGGATCAAAACGGCCTGAACATGACGGCCACTCCGTTTGAAAGCAATGGCACGCTGACCCTTGGCTGGCAGATAACATCCATCCTGATCATGACCTGCGGCTCCGTATTCCTGATGTGGCTGGGGGAACAGATCGATGAATTCGGCATCGGTAACGGCATCAGCCTGCTCATCATGGCCGGGATCGTGGCGCAAATGCCCGGTGCCCTGTTCTCGCTGATCAATAACGCCCAGTTTGAATTGTCCGGATTGTTCAACGGCACCGTGGGCATCGAAACGTTTATTGCCCTGGGCCTGTTGTTTGTCGGCGTCGTGCTGGGAATTGTGTTTGTAACCCTTGCTCAGCGCCGAATCCCCACGCAAAGTGCCAAACACGTGCGCGGACGCCGCGTGTACGGCGGCACACGTCAGTACATGCCGTTGCGTGTGAATCAAGCCGGCGTGATGCCGATTATTTTTGCCAGCAGTCTTTTGATGTTCCCGCCGTTAATGCTGATCAGCTTCGGCAGCTGGCTGGGCGACAACATATTTGGCAATTTTTTCTCCTCCGTGGGTGCGGCATTCCAGAATCAGGCATCCTTGCTGTTTAATCTGGCATACATCGCCATGATCTACTTCTTCTGTTACTTCTGGACGGCCATTACGTTTAATCCCAAGGAGATTTCCGAGAATCTCAAGGAAAGCGGCACGTTCATTCCCGGGTACCGGCCGGGCAAAACGACTTCGAATTATCTGGAAAACGTGATCGAGCGGATCACCTATGTGGGTGCCGGCTTCCTTGCACTGGTTGCCGTGATCCCCACGCTGGTCTCCAGTTTTCTCGATGTGAACTTTATGGTCGCCAGCTTTTATGGCGGCACCGGCCTGCTGATCGCGGTCAGCGTGGCCTTTGACCTGGTGCAAAAAATTGACAGTCACCTGGTCATGCGAAATTACAAGGGATTGCTGGAGTAAGGTGCAGGGATGCGGCCGGGGGCGCCGGCAAGGCGTCCGGACAAGGGGTGATTAGGGCTGCAAATATGCGAATCGTTTTCATTGGTCCACCGGGTGCCGGCAAGGGAACGCAATGCGAGCGGCTGGCGCGGCATCTGAATATTCCCCACCTCTCGACCGGTGATATTCTGCGGGCAGCCAAGGCAGCCGGCACGGAAATTGGCAAGCTGGTTGCACCGATTATGGATGCCGGCGGGCTGGTCAGTGATGAACTGATCATTGGCGTAGTGCGGGAACGGATCGCCGAGGATGACTGCGCGGGTGGCTATTTGCTGGACGGATTTCCCCGCACCCTGGCCCAGGCCGAGGCATGGCAGGCCTTTCTCGATGAGTCGGGTTCGCAACTGGATCATGTGCTGGAGTTGCGTGTTCCCGATGAACAGCTGGTCAAGCGTCTGGAGTTGCGGTTTTCGAAACTCGAAAACCCCCGCGCCGATGATCAGCCGGAAGCCATTCCCAACCGCCTGCAGGTTTATCATTCGGAGACGCGACCGGTCGTGGACTTTTACGGATCGCAAAATGGCGTGCTCAGGGTTATTGATGGAACCGGCAGCATTGAGGACGTCTTCTCACGAATCCTGGAAGCCATCGGCCATTCCGCCGCTTAAAAAAAACGTTCAACCTGCTGTCTCTTCATGCCGGTTTTGCGGGTAATGCCCCCCCGCCACGAAAGGTAACGTGGTTGTTCTCGCCACACCCTGTCGTCAAAAACCAAATCTGTGGATTCACAGGCCCGAACGCGGAAATTCTTGCACTAAACCGGGTTCTCAGGAGCTACGTTTGTCGTACGTGAGTTCATGATCTTGCTCTTCCGCGAGTTCATGACTCTGCCAGCCGGCCCTTCCGCGGGCTGAACCCTTGCGCGGGCCAAGCTGAACCCTTGCGCGGGCCAAGGCGGGCCAACAACATCCAACACGACAGGAAATTCGATGAAGCGACCGCTCGATCCTCCCATCACTCTGGACGAACTGTTGGGCCGCTGCATGGGTGACATCGAGTTCTCACGCAACATCCTGCAGGGATTCGTCAGCTCCTCGCAAGCCCAGCTGGACGAAATTGCCAGCGACCTTGCCGATGGTCAGGACCATCTGTCGATCGCAAAAAAAGTTCATCGGCTTAAGGGCACGGCGGCCACCGTGGCGGCAGGTCCATTGCTCGGCACGCTGCAGGAACTGGAACACCTGCTGCGTAACGAGGAAACGGGCGCCGCCAACATTGACCAACTTACCGAACAGGCCATGCAGCAGTTCCGGCAGATCCGCGACTTCGCCAATAGCGGGGCCCTGTAAGCCACAACCCTCCTCGATCTGAGGCGTGTCGAGGGAGACCGATCCATGAGAATTCTCACCGTTGAAGACAGCTTGACTGACGCCCATGTCGTCAAGCATGCACTGGAATCCAAAGGGCATGAGGTAACCCTGGTGGATTGTGCCGAAGCGGCGATCGAGGAGCTGCGTCAAACCAACTATCCCGTCGTGATTTGCGACTGGGAATTGCCCGGATTGGACGGGCTGGAATTATGCCGCATCATTCGCAATCGCTCCGCCAACTACTACACGTATGTCATCATGTTGACCTCGCGCACGGAAAAAAGGTACGTGATCGAAGGTCTGGCTGCCGGTGCCGATGACTATCTCGCCAAGCCCTTTGCGCCGGAAGAACTGTTCTTTCGAATTCGAGTCGCTGATCGCCTGCTGTCGCTGCAAGGACGCGACGTAATCATTTTCAGCCTGGCCAAGCTGGCCGAATCACGCGACACCGAAACCGGCGCCCACCTGGAACGTATCCGCGAATACTGCAAGCTGCTGACGGAGGGACTGGCCAAAACCGACAAGTATCGCGACCGCATCGATGCCGACTACACTGCCTCGATTTACCTGACCAGTCCGCTGCACGACATCGGCAAGGTGGGCAT